>CAYMNX010000029.1:0-6523 GCA_964391905.1 uncultured Rhizobiaceae bacterium | reverse complement strand
CGAGCGGCTCAGGGAAGTCATGGAGACCGTCGGCCTTGGCGCCTTTGCCGCTCGGCTCGACGAGCCCGATCATTGGGGGCAGCGCCTCTCCTTGGGCGAGCAGCAGCGCCTTTCCTTCGCGCGGGTGTTGCTGAGCGAGCCTCATATCGTCTTTCTCGACGAGGCGACCTTGGCGCTCGACGAGCCGAGCGAGGCGTATTTTTACCGCCTGCTGCGCGACGCCAAATGGCGCCCGACCATCGTCAGCGTCGGCCATCGCAGCACGCTCGCCGCGTTCCACGATCACCATCGCGATATCGCCGCCTTTCGCGTCGCCCGTGCGCCTGTTACAAAGCCTGCCTGAAGGCAGGATTTCATGGCGGAAGAACGCGAAGAATAGGATAACCAGTTTCGCGCGGCGCGGATCGAGAAGCTGAAGGCGCTCAAGGCGCTGGGCGTCGATCCCTATCCTTACGGGTTTGCCCGCACGGCCGAGGCGAAGGAGCTCGAGGCGCGCTATCAGGGGCTCGCCGCCGGTGCTGCGACCGAGGATCGCGTCGCCGTTGCCGGCCGCATCCGCGCCATCCGCAACAGCGGCATGTTCATCGACCTCCACGATAATTCGGGCAAGATCCAGGTCTTCAGCCACAAGGACCACCTCGCGCCGGAGCAGCTCGCGATCGTCAAGCTCCTGGACCTCGGCGATCTGATCGGCGTCGAGGGGATGGTGCGGCGCACGCCGCGCGGCGAGCTCACCGTCAACAGCACCAGGATCACGGTGCTGGCGAAGGCATTGCTGCCGCTGCCCGAGAAGTTTCACGGCCTTGCCGATATCGAGCTGCGCTACCGCCAGCGCTATCTCGACCTCATCATGAGCGAGGAGAGCCGTGAGACCCTGCGGCGCCGCAGCGGCATCATCGCGACCATCCGCCGCGTTCTCATCGGCGAGGGGTTCCTCGAGGTCGAGACGCCGATGCTCCATGCGATTCCCGGCGGCGCCTCGGCCAAGCCCTTCATCACCCATCATGCGGCGCTCGATATCGATCTCTATCTGCGCATTGCGCCCGAGCTCCATTTGAAGCGGCTCCTGGTCGGTGGGCTTTCCGACAAGCTCTTCGAGATCAACCGCAACTTCCGCAATGAAGGGCTCTCGCCGCGGCACAATCCCGAATTCACCTCGCTCGAGCTCTATCAGGCCTATGTCGACTATCACGCGATGATGGACCTGGCCGAGAAACTGATCGTCGCGGCCGCTCGGGACGTTTTGGGCGGCACCACGGCGACCTTCGGCGAGCGTCAGATCGAGCTGGCGGCGCCTTGGCCGCGGAAGACCATGGCCGAGCTGGTGCGCGAGGAGACGGGCGTCGACTTTCTTGACCTTCGCGATGACGCTGCGGCGCGCGATGCGGCGCGGCGCCTCGGCGCCGATTGTCCCGCGACCGCCGGTTGGGGCCGCGCGCTCGAGGCGGCTTTCGCCGCGCGGGTCGAGGACAAGCTCATCCAGCCCACGCATGTCACCGGTTTTCCGCGCGAGATTTCGCCCCTCGCGAAGGCCGACCGCCACGATCCGCGCCTCACCGAGCGCTTCGAGACCTATATCAATGGCTGGGAGGTGGCGAACGCTTTCTCGGAGATCAACGATCCGATCGATCAGCTCGAGCGGTTCGAGGCGCAGATGAAAGAGCGCGCGCTGGGCGATGAAGAAGCGCAGCATTTGGATGCCGATTTCGTCCTCGCGCTCGAATACGGCATGCCGCCCGCCGGCGGGCGCGGCATCGGCATCGATCGCCTCGCCATGCTGCTCACCAACAGCCCTTCAATCCGCGACGTGATCGCCTTTCCGACCATGCGCCCGAAGGGGTAATCACCGTCTCGCGATGAAGTAATAGGCGGCGGCCGCGGCGAAAGCCGCGACGGCTACGCCGATCCCCATGGGCGTGGCCGTGCCTTGAAAAAAGAGGTCGGCGGCGAAGCCGGCCGCCGCGCCGCTCGCCATCTGAATAGCCCCCATCAGCGAAGCGCCAGTTCCCGCCATATGGGGCACCGGCTCCATCGCCGCCGCGATCGAGTTCGGCTGCACCAGGCTCAGCGCGATGCAATAGATGAAATAGGGCGCCATGATGCCGAGCGGCCCGCCCCAGCGCGTCGTTGCGCAGAACAACAGAGCAGAAGCCGCGGCGACCAGAACGACCAAGCCCCAGCGCAGGATTGCCTCGCCCGAGGCACCTCGATGCAGCAGGCGCCGGTTGACGAACGCGCCGAACATGTAGCCCAAGACCGAGAAGCCGAAGAAGAAGCCGTAAGCTTCGCTGGAAAGGCCGTAGATGTCGATCAGCACGAAGGGCGAGGCCGAGAGCACGGTGAACAGTCCCGAGAACACCGAGGCGCTGACAAGTGCGTAGCCGATGCAGCGCGGATCGGAGAAAAACGTGTAGTAATTGCCGAGAAGATGCCGCGGCCGGATCGCATGCGGATTGCTCTGCCGCAGCGACTCGCCGAATCCGCTCCAGGTGGCGGCGAGCACGACCGCGGCAAAGCCGCCCTGGACGAGAAAGATCGCGCGCCAGTCGAAACGGCTGGCGAGAAGGCCGCCGACGATCGGCGCGACCAATGGGCCGAATGCCTGCACCGCGGTCACCGAGGTGAGAATCTGCGCGAGCTTCGGTCCGCTGAAATAGTCGCGCGCCGCCGCTCGCGTCACCACCACGCCGACGCAGCCGCCGAGCCCCTGCACGAGCCGCAGCGTGATAATCGTCTCGATCGTCGGCGCGAGCGTGCAAAGAAATCCGGCGGCGGTGTAGATCGTCATGCCGATAAGCAAGATCGGCCGGCGCCCGAACCGGTCCGAGAGCGGACCATAGAAGAGCTGCCCGGCGGCATAGCCGATGAGATAGGCGCTGATCGTCAGCTGAACGTTGGCGGCCGAGGTTGCAAAGCCCGCGACCAGCGCGGGCAGCGCCGGCAGGCTCATATCGACGGCGAGACTCGACGCCATCGACAGAGCGCCCAGCAGCACCTGGAAGGCGCGTCCGTTCGGGTCGAGCATGACGTGGCTTTAGGGATTTTCGAGGCTCAGCACGCCCCGGTCGTAATCATAGGCGAAGAGCTCGGCATAGCGGCCCCAATTGATTACGGTCTCGAGCACGCGTTGCGCCTCTTCCTCGCTCAAGTGATCTTCGAGCTCGCCGAGGAAGCGCGCTTCGGGCGCAGCGTGGCCGGGGCGCTCGTCGAGAACGCGGCGGATATGGGCGACGAAGCCGATATTGCGCAGCAGCGAATCGGCGAACATCTGCTTGCGGCGTTGCAGATCGGCCTCGGCAAAGGCGCGGCCCATTGGCGTTACCTCGATATCGCCGCCGCCGACCTGGGCAAAACCCATGAGCTGCAGCGCCTCGATCAGCACCATCATGTCGTCGGTGGTGAGGCTCTCATTGTCGGCGAGGTGCGGCAGGTCGGCGCGGCCGTTGAAGGGCGGCGCGGTGAGCGCATCGAGCAAGCCGACGAGCTGCTGAATCGACGCGTCGGGCAGACGATATTGCATGCTGAGCGTGTCGCCGCGGGCGCCGCGACCGCGCGTCGTCTCGCGGCCGGGCACGGTCGTCAGCAGCGTATAGACCTCGTCGACGATGCGGCGGAAGGCCGGCAAGGCCGGGTCGCGCCAGCGCGGCAACGGCACCGGAATCTCGGCGCGAATGCAGCCGGGATCGCTGCCGAAGACGATGATGCGGTCGGCCATCTCGACCGCTTCTTCGATATTGTGCGAGACGAAGATGATGCCTTTGGTCGGGACCCGGCGCTGCATCCACAGCTCTTCGATGTCGCCGCGCAGCGTCTCGGCGGTCAAGACGTCGAGCGCCGAGAAGGGCTCATCGAGCAGCAGCACGTCGGGGTTGACGACGAGGGCGCGGGCAAAGCCGACGCGCTGGCGCATGCCGCCCGACAGCTCCTTGGGATAGGCGGATTCAAACCCGTCGAGACCGATGAGGTCGATCGCGGCGACCGCACGCTGACGGCGCTCGTCGCGCGGCACGCCCTGGGCCTCGAGGCCGAGCTCGACATTGCCCAGCACCGTCAGCCACGGGAAGAGCGCGAAGCTCTGAAACACCATGGCGATGCCCTGCGCCGGGCCATAGACCGGCTGGCCGCGATAGGTCACGGTGCCCTCGCTCGGCGCCGTCAGCCCCGCGACGATGCGCAGGAATGTGGACTTGCCCGATCCGGATCGGCCGAGAATGGCGACGATCTCGCCCTCCTTCAGCGTGAAGTCGAGATGATCGAGGACAAGGCGTCCGGCATGGTCGGGCTGCCGATAGGTCTTGCAGATCCCGGAAGCGGTGATGAGGTTGGTATCGGCGGTGGTGATCGTATCCATGGTCAGTCGAGCCGCAGCCGCTCCTCGGCGAGGTTGTAAAGCCGCCGCCACAAGAGGCGGTTGATCAACAGAACGTAAAGGCTCAGCACGGTAATACCGAGGGCGATGCGGGGAAAGTCACCTTTCTGGGTCATTTCGGCGATATAGGCGCCGATCCCGGTTGCCTGCAGCGTGGTGTCGCCCCATTTCGCGATCTCGGCGACGATGGCTGCATTCCACGAGCCACCCGATGCGGTGACGGCGCCGGTGATGAAGGCGGGGAAAATTCCCGGCAGGATCAAGCGCCGCCACCACAGCCAATTGCGCACGCCGAAATTGCCGGCGACGAGCAGGTAATCGGTCGGGAGCGCCAGGGTCCCGGCGATGACATTGAAAAGAATGTACCATTGCGTGCCGAGAATCATCAGCGGCGAGAGCCAAATCTCGGGATTGAGCTTCAACACGACGATCGCCGAGACGACGATCGGGAAGAACAGATTGGCGGGGAAAGCCGCGAGAAACTGGATCACCGGCTGCACGCGATGCGCGACGCGCGGCCGCAAGCCGATCCACACCCCGATCGGAACCCAAACGAGCGAGGCCAAGGCGATCAGCACGATCACGCGCGTCAGCGTCGCAAGACCCAGCAGAATGACATGGAGGGTCTCGCCCAGGCCGACTTCGGCGTGAACGAAAAGCGCGATCTCGATGAGCGCTGCCGCGGCGCCGGCCGCCAGGATCGCGTTCCACAGCAGATCGATCACGCCGCTGCTCAATGGCACGACACGGCTGGGCTTGACCGGACGCGGCAGCGTTCGGCTCGCGCGGCCGAGCATGGTGGCGCCGAGCTGGAACAACTCCGTCAGCAGGTGAATGACGCGCGCCCGCTGCACCATGACGAGGAACCAGGGCGGTTCGACCTCGTCCTGCCCGATCTCCTCGAGCTTGAAGCGCTGCGCCCAGGCGAGGAGCGGGCGAAACAGGACCTGGTCGTAAATGAGGATCAGCACCAACATGGTGAGGATGGCGTAGCCGACGGCGCCGAGGTCGCGCTGATCGATGGCGACCGAAATATAGGACCCGATGCCCGGCAACAGAACCTGATTGTTGGAGACGCTGATCGCTTCCGACGCGACGACGAAGAACCACCCGCCCGAGACCGACATCATCATGTTCCAGATGAGCTGGGGCATGGCGAAGGGCACTTCGAGCTGCCAGAAGCTCTGCCACGGCGAAAGATGGTACATGCGAGCCGCCTCGAGCAGATCGCTCGGCACGGCGCTGAAGGACTGATAGAGGCTGAACGTCATGTTCCAGGCCTGCGAGGTGAAGATCGCGAAGATCGCGGCGCACTCGTAGCCCAAGAGGCTGCCGGGGAAGAGGGCGAGAAAGCCGGTGACGGTGATCGACAGGAAGCCCAGGATCGGCACCGATTGCAAAATGTCGAGAACCGGGATCAGCAGCTTTTCCGCGCGTTTGCTCTTCGCCGCGACCGCGGCATAGGCGAGGCTGAAGATCAGCGACGCGATCAGCGCCGCAATCATGCGCAGCACGGTGCGTATCCCGTATTCGGGCAGATGGCGCGGATCGAGCGAGATCGGAAGCGGCTGCCCGGGGTGATAGGGCACGCTCATCTGCCCGCTCGCCCAAGCGAGGAGCACAATCGTGCCGATTACCAAGGGCAGCGCAACGCCGTCCCAGAAAGAGGGCCGCAGGCGCGAGGGCCAGGCGACGATGGGCAAGCCCCAGCGCTGTTGCATCGTCTCAACGTCCCCTGAACTTCTCACTTTGCCGCCGCGGGTGTAGCCAAACTTGGTGGCGAGGAAAAGGCGGCACTTCCCAACGACGGACCTGGGATCATTCCCGTGATCGCGGCCCGGCCATCCTCATCGCGCGCTGCGACCGCGAATTCGCGCTCAAGCACCGCAGGCGGCGGCGCTTTTTAAACTCGCGATAGCGGCTGCGCGCATGCCATAGTATCGTGCTGAAGGGGTCATGTGACGCTTTTGAGACGCTCGGGGGAGAGATGGAAATCGTCAGCGGCTTTTTTCTGTTTCTCGCTGTTCTCGTCGTTATCGCCGTCGTGATCATTGCCCGCGGGGTACGGACGGTGCCGCAGGGCTATCAATGGACCGTCGAGCGCTTCGGCCGCTACCGGATGACGCTGATGCCGGGCCTGCGGATCATCAACCC
>CAYMNX010000028.1:0-1654 GCA_964391905.1 uncultured Rhizobiaceae bacterium | reverse complement strand
CATCAACGCCGCCGATATCGATCCGCGCCATGATTGGACGCGGCCGATCATGGCTCTAGGGCCAACCGCGGTCGATTTCGAAGAGCGGATCGATTTCCGCCGCCTCCATCGCTATCGCCTCGGTCGCACACGACAGGCGCTCGCGAAATCGGGGCTCGGCGCGCTGCTCGTTTTCGACCAATACAATATCCGCTACATCACCTCGACCGTGATCGGCAATTGGGCGCGGGACAAGTTCACGCGCTACGCGCTTTTGGCCGGCGATGCCGAGCCGCATCTCTGGGATTTCGGCTCGGCGGCGAAACATCACCGGCTCTACGCGCCGTGGCTGCCGCAGCATAATTGCCATGCCGGCATGCTGGGCTTGCGCGGCGCCATTCATCCGAAGATCGGGCTGATGCGCCAGGCGGCGGAGGAGATCAAATCGATCCTCCAGGAGCAGGGCGTTGCCGATATGCCGGTCGGCGTCGACGTGGTCGAGCCGGCGATGCTCTTTGAGCTGCAAGAGGTCGGCCTCACCGTGCGCGACGGGCAACAGGTGATGCTCGACGCGCGCGAATTGAAGAGCGCCGACGAGATCTCGCTTCTCAACATGTCGGCGGGACTGGTCGATGGCTGCTATCAGACGATCGCCGAGAATCTCAAGCCCGGCATTCGCGAGAACGAGATCGTCGCGCTCGCCAACAAGCGGCTTTACGAGCTCGGCTCCGATGATGTCGAGGCGATCAATGCGATCTCGGGCGAGCGCTGCAGCCCTCATCCGCATAACTTTACCGATCGGCTCATCCGCCCGGGCGATCAGGCCTTCTTCGATATCATCCAATCCTTCAACGGTTATCGCACTTGCTATTACCGCACCTTCAATGTCGGCCGCGCCACCGACGCACAGAAGGATGCGTATAAAAAGGCGCGCGAATGGATCGACGCGGCGATCGCACTCGTGAAGCCGGGCGTTACCACCGACAAGATTGCGGCCTGCTGGCCCAAGGCCGAGGAGATCGGCTTCTCCAGCGAGATGGAGGCGTTCGGCCTCCTCTTCGGCCATGGGCTCGGCCTCGGCCTGCATGAGCGCCCGATCATCTCGCGGCTCAATTCCTTCGATGATCCGATGGAGATCAAGGCCGGGATGGTGTTCGCGCTCGAGACCTATTGTCCCGCGGCCGACGGCTTCTCGGCCGCGCGCATCGAGGAGGAAGTCGTCTGCACGCCGACAGGCGCCAAGGTCATCACGCTCTACCCGGCCGAAGAGCTGCCGATCGCCAACCCGTATTGAAGGGCCTCAAAGCCCCGTATGCGGGTACTGCTTCAACAGCGCGTCGACGTAATTCTCATAGGCGCCGGCGATCTCGTTCCCGCGCGCGAAGACGACATTTTCGGCGTTGTGCGTCGCACTGACCGAGAAGTTGAAGCTGCCGGTAATCACGAGGTCGTCGATCACGAGGAGCTTGTTGTGCATGAAATCATGCGGGGAATCGTCCCGGTAGGGCGATGATTTCTTCGCGTGCAGCTTCTTGGCGAGCTTCGTAAAGAGCGCGGCCTTGTCGTGGCTCGAAAGCTTCCCGGCTTTGTGGGTCGTGGAGGTGTTCTTGCCCCAGAGCTTCATCACCACATCCATTTCGCCGCTGTCGAAGATGCCCTTGAAATTCTCCACCTT
>CAYMNX010000027.1:0-2426 GCA_964391905.1 uncultured Rhizobiaceae bacterium | reverse complement strand
GCTGCCGGAATAGCAGGCTGAGACGACGATGACGCGCCACTTTATCCCTGCGCGATCGAGCATGGCCTTGAGCGCGTCATCATGGAGATCGTCGAGCGCCAATTCGGGGAAGCGCACCGCCAGCACATGCGGCGCGCCATGCGAGGTGAGATAGAGGAAAAGGATGTCCTCGTCGCGATTCATCTTCTGCGCGATGCCCTCGAGCGCCGCGCGCAGATTGCTGACGCTCGCCACCGGCAGCGCCTTCACCGTCGCGGGATTGTTGACGAGGATGAGCGAGCGGCCGCGCGTGCCGAAGCGCGCATCGAAAAGGCTCTGCGCGAAGCGCGCCTCTTTCAGGAACACATCCTCGGTCGAGGTGCCGGCAAAGCCGAGGAAATAAAGCTCGGGCACGCCCGGCCGCGCCGGTGCGAGCGCCGCCACCGCCGCGCCCAGCATCGCCGGCTGCGCGTAATAGGTCTCTTCGGTGCTGATCGGCGGCCGCGGCGGCGGCGCGTGCCGGCTCTCTTGCGCTTGCGCCGCGGCGACGGGCGCGGCGAGCAAGAGACACGACAGCAATATCTGAGCCCAATCGCGCAACCGGCGCCGCATGCTCTCGCTCCACCTTCGTGAGAGGCGGAGATTAGGGGAAATCCGGCGGGGGCGGAATCGGGGCGGCGATGCTCGCTTTCGCTGCGGCGCGGCGACAGGTTCGAGAGCGCCTATCCCGACGCTGGCGCTTCCGAGACGAGGATCGGCTTTGCGCGATAGAGCGCCGCGAAGTTCCGCTCGAGATTCTCGATCTTGGGCAGGTCGTTGATGACGATATAGGGATAGGCCGGGTGACGGGCGAGGAAATCCTGATGGTAGTCCTCGGCCGGGTAAAAGCGTCGGTTGGGCTCGATGGTCGTGACGATCTTCGCGCCGAAGACATGAGCGGCCTCGAGCTGCTCGATATAGGCGCTGGCGATGCGCCCCTGCTCGTCCGAGGTCGGAAAAATCGTCGAGCGATATTGCGTCCCGCTATCGGGCCCTTGACGGTTCAGCTCCGTCGGATCGTGCGCGACCGAGAAATAGATCTGCAAAAGCCGGCCGAAGCTGATCTGGCGCGGATCGAAGGTGATTTGGACGGATTCGGCGTGACCGCTCTCGCCGTGGCTGACGATCTCGTAATGCGCCGTGTCCGAGGCGCCGCCGGCATAGCCCGAGACGGCGCTGGTGACGCCGGCGACATGTTGAAATACGCCTTGCACGCCCCAAAAGCATCCGCCGGCAAGGACCGCCACTTCGGACGCCGCGTTGGGCGGGACCGTCTCGTCGATCGCGGGCGGCGGTATCGTGACCGCTCGCTCGGCCGCCAGTGCCGAGAGGGCGAGGGCTCCCGCGACAGATGACGCCAAAATCCACGCCGTGCGCCGCACCGATGGTCTGAGTTTCGCCGTCATGAACGGTCTCCCATTTCCAATCATCGCCGGCGACAGCGAGGACGCGGCGGATCTAAAGAAAAGGCCGCGCAGAGCGCGGCCTTTGCCGAGAGCGAGGAGCGGCGGCTTGAACCGGCGCTACTCCACATATTCGGGCTCTTTCGGCGCGTCGGGCTCGTCGGGCGCCGCGGGGGGCGACGGCGGATTCGCCGCCTCCTCGAAGGTGAATTCGAGCTTGTCGTCCTTCACCGACACCTTGACCACGCCGCCCTTGGTGAGCTTGCCGAAGAGGAGCTCTTCCGCGAGCGGCTTCTTCACATGCTCCTGGATGATGCGGCCCAGGGGACGCGCGCCGAAAAGCTTGTCGTAGCCTTTGACGCCGAGCCATTCGCGCGCCTTCTCGTCGAGCACGATCTGCACGTTGCGGTCGGCCAATTGCTCCTCGAGCTGGAGGATGAATTTGTCGACGACGCGGCCGATCGTCTGCGGCGTCAGCGCCGAGAAGGAGATGATCGCATCGAGCCGGTTGCGGAATTCCGGCGTGAACATGCGATTGATCGCCTCTTGATCATCGCCCGTGCGCACTTCGCTGCCGAAGCCGATCGCGGGCTTGGCGAGATCCGCGGCGCCGGCATTCGTCGTCATGATCAGGATCACGTTGCGGAAGTCGACCGTCTTGCCGTTATGGTCGGTGAGCTTCCCGTAATCCATCACCTGCAACAGGATGTTGAAGAGATCGGGATGCGCCTTCTCGATCTCGTCCAAGAGCAGGACCTGATGCGGGTGCTGATCGATCGCATCGGTCAGCAAGCCGCCCTGATCGAAGCCGACATAGCCCGGGGGCGCGCCGATGAGGCGCGACACGGTGTGCCGCTCCATATACTCCGACATGTCGAAGCGCGTGAGCTCGATGCCGAGCGTGCGCGCCAATTGCCGCGCGACCTCGGTCTTGCCGACGCCCGTGGGGCCGGAGAAGAGGTAGGAGCCGATCGGCTTCTCGTGCTCGCGCAGGCCGGCGCGGGC
>CAYMNX010000026.1:0-2391 GCA_964391905.1 uncultured Rhizobiaceae bacterium | reverse complement strand
CAAAATGCGCAACCGTTTCGTGGAGGATCGGAGCTAAACCCAGGACCGATCGCGACGGCGCCTCGGTCCGTTAAAGTTCCGTCATGGCCGGCCTCCGTTCGGGCTTGACCCGGCCATTCGCGTGGACCCCGGGACAAGCCCGGGGGAGACGGAAAATAGATGTCATAAACGAATCTCGAGCCGGACACCGGCCGATGAAACAGGGAGGAAACTATGTCACGTCTCTCACGTGTCATTCGTGCTGGGCTTGTCGCGGCGATTTTCCTGACCCTCGCCATGGCGGCCATGGCGCAAGCAGCCGAACCGATCAAAGTCGGGTTCAGCATGGCGCTGACCGGCGGCACCGCCGGGATCGGCAAGCAGATTCTGGTGGCGCTCGAGATCTGGCGCGACGATGTGAATGCGAAGGGCGGGCTTTTGGGCCGACCGATCGAGCTCGTCTATTACGACGATCAGGGCAATCCGGCGAACGCGGCGGGCATTTATGCAAAGCTCCTCGATGTCGACAAGGTCGACCTGCTGATCGGCCCCTATTCGACGAATATCGTCGCGCCGGTCATTCCGATCATGATGCAGAAGGGACTCACCTCGATCGGCATTCTCGCCAATGCCGCGAATAGTGAATTTCACTACGATCGCTATTTCTCGATGATTCCGTCGGGCCCCGATCCCAAGAAATCCTTCTCGACCGGCTTTTATGAGATCGCCGCGGCGCAATCGCCGAAGCCGAAGACAATCGCGATCCTCGGCGTCGATGCCGAATATGGCCGTAACGCCACTGACGGCGCGCGTGAGAATCTGAAGAAATATCCCTTCACGCTCGTCTACGACCAGAATTATCCGCCGAGCACCTCGGACTACACGCCGATCATCCGCGCGGTGCAGGCAAAGAACCCCGACATCCTCTATGTCGCGGCCTACCCGCCCGATACGGTCGGCATCGTGCGCGCCATGGACGAGGTCGGCTTCACGCCGAAGATTTTCGGCGGCGCGCTCATCGGCTTGATGATCACCGGCACGAAGGTGCAGCTCGGACCGCTTCTCAACGGCATGATCATCACCCAAGGCTTCCTGCCGGCCGCGACCTTTCTCTTCGCCGGCACCAAAGAGCTGCTCGACAAATATGCCGAGAAAGCACCGGCGCAGGGACTCGATCCCTTGGGCTGGTCGTTCCCACCTTATGGCTATGCCGCAGGACAAGTGCTTGCCCAGGCGGTTGAAGGTGCGAAGACGCTCGACCATGCGAAGCTCGCCCAATACATGCATAGTCACGAATTCGCGACCGTGGTCGGCAAAATCTCCTTCGGCAAGGATGGCGAATGGGCGAAAGGCCGCGAGGTGTGGACGCAGTTCCAGCATATCACCGCCGGCAATCTCGACACCTTCAAGGATGTCTCGCACCAGCCGATCCTGCTTCCCGCCGATATGAAGACGGGCGATGTGATCTATCCCTATGCCGCGGCGAAGAAACCGTAGGACGCCTATCGTCACTCTCGACGTGAGTGGGAATGGCATGTCACGGCAGGAGCGTCGTGCGTCCCTCGACAAGCTCGGGATGAGGTGGTGATGGTGCGTGGCATCATCCATTGATGCCGCCCGGCAACCTCACCCTGAGCGGGCCGACCGTCATTGCCCTGGTTGCCTCGGCCTTCTTCGCGGGACCCTTGGTGCTCGTCGACGCGATGATGCTGGGCTTCCCGCTGCTCGCCATCGGCAATGTCGCGCGCCGCGCGCTCCTGCCGCTGCCGTTGCGGCGCGCCCACCGCATGGCCGCCGCTCCGGTCCGCCGCAGCCGCAGCATCGCTCGACAGTCATGAATTTACGGCTGGTTAACCGCGCCGGCCTTAGCGTGTCGCCATTCGCCGCGATCCGACCCGCGGCGTGATGCCAGAACATTGTGAAAGGCTGCGCGCGTTCCCGTGACCCCGCACATGGCATATCGCTTCGCGGTTCCGGGCATCGCGCTCGGCCTTTTCGGGATCTTGGCGGCGCTGTGGAGCGTCGCGGCATATCCGGCCTATTTCTTCATCCTCAATTTCTTCGGCTTCGAGCCCCTTTCGCCACCCTTCGTCGATACGCACGGCCTTTTTTCGGCGGCCCAATGCTATCGACAAGGCATCGATGTCTACCTCGCGAATCCCTGCGACATGTATCACCGCGCCAGCCCTTACCCGCCGCTTTGGCTCCTCATCACGCCGACTTTCTGGGGAACGGAGCAGACGATGGCCGCCGGCGTGATTCTCGGTCTGCTCTTCATCTTGTCGTGGCCCTTCGTCATGCAGCCGCGCTCGCCGAGCGAGACCATCATCTGCGGCCTTCTCGCCATCTCGCCTCCCATTCTTTTCGCGATCGAGCGCGGCAACGCGGACATCATCATCTTTCTCCTCGTCT
>CAYMNX010000025.1:0-8023 GCA_964391905.1 uncultured Rhizobiaceae bacterium | reverse complement strand
GGGGGCCTTTGGGGGGGCCCCGGGTGGGCGTTCCCGCGCCCGCCGGGGGCGGCGGGCGCCTGTCCCCCCCCGCCCCCCGGGGCGCCACCACACTCTAGCCGAGTTCGTAATCCGCCTGATCCTCGTAAATTGCGCCGCTCTTCGTAAGATAGCTGGCGATCAGGCTGAAGCGCTCGACCTGAAACGGCGCCGCGCGAAAGAGAGCGTGCTGGCTGAGATAGGCCTGGAGCTTGCCCTCGCTCGTTCCCTTGAGCCGCGCCAAGGTCACATGCGGCGTATAGCGCCGCTCTTCCGGCGCGTAGCCCAGGCGATTGAGCGCGCTCTCGATCTTCTCGTGCAGATGCTGCAGCGCCGGATTGCGCTCGATGCCGGCCCATAGCATGCGCAAGCCGAAATGACCGACCGTTGCCACGGTCACCGCAAAGCGCGGCGCGCGGATTTGCGCGAGCGCCGCATCGATATCGGCGGCCTCGCCCTCACCGACCTCGCCGATGAAGCGCAGCGTCAGATGATAATTGCCGGCATCGACCCATTTCGCACCGGGCACCCCGGCAGCGAGCAGCGAAAGCTGCAGTTTCAGCTCCGACGGAAGATCGATGCCGACGAAGAGCCGCAGCATGGGTTCACCCGGCCGGCTTGGTGAGCAAGCGCTCGACCTGGGGCGCGACGCGTTCGACAATCACGGCGACGCCCGCCGCATTGGGATGAAGCCCGTCCGGCTGGTTGAGCGACGGGTTGAGCGCCACGCCGTCCAGAAAAAACCGGTAGAGCGGCACGTTGTATTTCTTGGCAAGCGCCGGATAGATCGCGTTGAAGGACTTTTGATAATCGGGGCCCCAATTGCCGGGCGCCTGCATTCCGAGAAGCAGCACCCCGACATGCGCGGCGGTGAGCTTTTTCAGCATCGCATCGAGATTGGCCTCCGTGACCTTCGGGTCGATACCGCGCAGCGCGTCATTGGCGCCGAGCTCCAAGAGCACGAGATCGGGATGATTGCCGAGCGCCCAGTCGAGCCGGGCCACGCCGCCCGCGGTCGTATCGCCCGATACGCCGCCATTGGCGATCTCGACGGCGTAGCCGTCGGCGGCAAGCCGCGCCGCGAGCCTGGCCGGAAAGGCCTGCTCCGGCGCAAGCCCGAGACCGGCCGTCAAGCTGTCGCCGAATGCGAGGATGCGGGTCGCGGCCGCGGCCGGAAGCGGCGCTAGCAAAAGCGTGATGAGGGCGAGGAGGGCGGCTCGATTGACAAACCCGCCCCTCAGGGCATAACCCCGACGCGGGCGCATGACACGCAAAAGCATGGAAAGACCGCTGATCCGGCTCGACGATGTGCGCCTCACACTGGCGAGCGCGGCCGGCCCCGTCAACGTGCTGCGCGGCATCTCGCTGACCGTCGATCCCGGCACGACCATCGGATTGGTGGGACCTTCGGGCTCGGGTAAATCAACCTTGATGATGATCTTGGGCGGGCTCGAGCGTGCGAGCTCGGGCGACGTCGAGGTCGCGGGCTGCGATCTCAACGCGTTGAGCGAGGACGCGCTCGCGCGATTTCGCCGCGATAATGTCGGCATCGTCTTTCAATCCTTTCATCTCGTCCCCACCATGACCGCCCTCGAGAATGTTGCCGTGCCGATGGAATTGGCGGGCCGCAAGGACGCATTCAAGGCCGCGCGCGCCGGACTCGAGGCCGTGGGGCTTGCCGAGCGCGTCCTGCACTATCCCTCGCAACTCTCGGGCGGCGAGCAGCAACGCGTCGCCATCGCGCGCGCTTTTGCGACGCGCCCGAAGCTGCTGCTCGCGGACGAACCGACCGGCAATCGCGACGGCGCCACGGGAAAGCAGGTGATCGATCTGCTTTTCAAGCTTCACGAGGAAGCCGGCACGACCTTCCTCTTGATCACGCATGATCCCGAATTGGCACGGCGCTGCGACCGCATCGTCGCTTTGCGCGACGGCCGCATCGACGGAGCTTGTGCGTAATGTTGCGGCTCGCCTGGCGCATGGCGCGACGTGAGCTGCGCGGCGGCTTCAAGGGCTTCGGCATCTTTCTCGCTTGTCTTGCTTTGGGCGTGGCCGTCATCGCGGGCGTGGGCTCGCTTGCGGCCGCGATCGATGTGGGCCTCAATGGCGACGCGCGCGCGTTGCTCGGCGGCGACGTCGAATTTCAGCTGGCGCAGCGGCCGGCGAGCGACGCAGAGCGCCGCTTCCTCGATGCCCATGGCGTCGTCTCGGCGGTCACGCGGCTGCGCGCCATGGCACTGACCGCGGATGGCAGCCGCCGCAGCCTCATCGAGCTGAAGGCGGTCGACCACGCTTATCCGCTCTATGGCACCGCCACCCTTGCGCCGTCTCAGGCGCTCGACGCGGCACTGCAGCAGCACGATGGGCGTTGGGGCGCGGTGGCGGCGCAAGGCCTCTACGATCGGCTCGGTGTGAAGCCCGGCGATACGATCCGCATCGGCGAGGGCCGCTTCGTGCTGCGCGCTGTTCTCGACCACGAGCCCGACAGCGTCAGCGGGATCTTCGAGCTCGGTCCACGCGTCATCGTCGCGGCGGCGGCGCTGCCGGCGACCCAGCTTATCGCGCCCGGTACGCTGGTCGAGCACGCCTATCGCCTGCGTCTTCCCGCCGGCACCGATGTGAGCCGCGTCATCGCCGCAGCCAAGGACGCCTTTCCGCAAGCCGGATGGCGCGTTCGCAATTTTGCCGATGCCGCGCCCAATCTGCAGGAGCTGCTCGACCGGCTGACGGTGTTCCTGACGCTGGTCGGGCTGACCGCCTTGCTCGTCGGCGGCGTCGGCGTCGGCAATGCGGTCGAGAGCTATCTCTCGGACAAGATCGAGACCATCGCCACCTTCAAATGCCTGGGCGCGTCGCGGCGCCTCGTCTTCGCGACCTATCTGCTGCAGATCTTGGTGCTGTCGCTCGCCGGGATCGCCATCGGCGTGATCCTCGGCGCGCTCGCGCCGGTGGCGCTGGTGCCGCTACTCCCCGCCTCCCTGCCGGTCGAAGCGCAGGCGGGCCTTTATCCAGCGCCATTGCTGCTCGCCGCCGCCTATGGGCTCTTGGCGACGCTGGCCTTTGCTAGCTGGCCGATCGGTGCCGCTTGCGAGATTCGCGCCGCGAGCCTCTTCCGCAATCTCGTCGAGCCCGAGCATAGCCGTCCTTCCTGGCTGCCCGCGATCATTGCCGGCGCGGCGGGGCTTGCGCTCATTCTCCTGGCGCTTCTCACCGCGCCGGAGCGGAGCGTTGCGCTCTGGTTCATCCTTGGCGCCGTCGCGGCGCTGCTGCTATTCCGCGTCGCGGCGGCGGCGCTGATGCGGGCCGCGGTCCTGGCCGGGCGCCCGCGCCAACCGGGGCTGCGTCTCGCGCTTGCCAATCTCTATCGGCCCGGCGCCGCGACGGCGGGAGTCGTTGCCTCGCTCGGTCTCGGCCTGACCGTGCTCGTCGCCATAGCGCTCGTCCACGACAATCTCATGAGCGAGCTCAGCGAGAGCTTGCCGCAACGCGCGCCGTCGTTCTTCTTCATCGACATCCAACCTGGCCAGATCGTGGCTTTCGATCGGCTGCTCGCGGACATGAAGGGCGTCAGCGAGGTGCATCAGATGCCGAGCTTGCGCGGCCGCTTGACGGCGCTCAACGGCGTGCCGGTCGAGCAAGCCTTCGTCGGTCCCGATGCGCGCTGGGCCACACGCTCCGAGCGCGGCCTCACCTATGCCGCGACATTGCCGCAAGGCTCGCGCATCGTCGATGGGCAATGGTGGCCGGCCGATTATCGCGGCCCCCCGCTCGTCTCCTTCGCGGCCGATCTCGCGCGCGGCATGAATCTGAAGATCGGCGACACGATCACCGTCAATGTGCTCGGCCGCGACGTCACCGCGACCATCGCCAATCTGCGCCAGATCGATTGGACCTCGCTCAACATCAATTTCGCGATGGTGTTCTCGCCTGGAACGCTCGACGGCGCGCCGCAGAGCTTCATCGCGACCGCGCGCGCCTCGCCCGGCCGGGAGGCGGCACTGGAGCGCGCCGTCACCGATGCTTTTCCCAATGTCTCGGCGATCGGCGTCAAGGATGCGATCGCGACCTTGACCAGCATCGTCACGTCGATCGCAGCGGCGGTGCGAATCACGGCTGCGGTGACGCTCGCCTCGGGCGCCCTGGTGCTGGCCGGCGCGATTGCCGCGGGCCATCGCCGCCGCGTCTACGAGGCGGTGGTGCTGAAAGTGTTGGGCGCGACGCGGCGCCAGCTCGCCGGCAGCTTCGTCATCGAATATGGATTGCTGGGCCTCGCCGCAGCGCTGATCGCCGGAATTATCGGCTCGATCGCCGCCTATTTCGTTTTAACGCGCATCATGCACGCGCCGTGGAGCTTCCTCCCTGGCGATGTCGCGCTGACCGCGGTGTTAGCAACCGCCTTCACGCTGCTGGTTGGGTTCGCCGGAACTTGGCGTGCGCTCGGCGCCAAGGCCGCGCCGTTCCTCCGCAACGAGTAGGACAGCGACGCACCTCACGCAATTGTCATCGCCATCGCCGATCAAGCCTTTTACTCTGACGCCGCAACAGTGCGCCGCCAGAGCGCGCCTTATCGGGGAGAAATGACCGTGAGCGACGAGTTTGTCGATCCGAAGCGTCTGGTATTTCCCGGTCTCGCCGCCTTCTATCAGAAAGGCGCCAATTTCGCCTACGCCTTCATGCGCTTCTGCACCGGGGCCGTCCTGGTGCCGCACGGCGTGGTGAAGCTCATGGCGATGCGGCCGGGGACCTATGCCGACACGATTGCGCAGCACGGACTGCCCGCGCCGATGCTGCTCGCCTTGCTGATGATCCTGACCGAATCCGTCGGCGCGGCGTTTCTCGCCATGGGCCTCTTCACGCGCTTCTGCGCCGCCGCGATCTGGATCGAGATGGCGGTGATCATCACCCTCTTCCAATGGCAATTCGGCTATTTCTGGACCAATCGCGGCATCGAATATGCGCTCTTATGGCTGCTTCTCTGCACCGCGATTTTCTTTCGCGGCGGCGGGCGCTATTCGCTCGACTATTATCTGGGACGCGAACTTTAGCCCGCGGCGCCGCTGCGGCAACTGCGGCCACTCCATGATTTTTAAGCAAGCGGCTGACGCGCAACCGCTTCGAGGCAGCGGAGCGTCGAGACCCAGCCCTTCTCGTGTTGATCGCGGCTCGTAACGGTCGCGAACTCCTTCTGGACGATCATGAGCTTCGTTCCGCCCGGAGCCGGCGCGAAAGTCACCGCGACCTCGGTCTCCTGGCCGCGCAAGCCTTTCTCGTCCTCCCAGGCCCAGGTGAAGACGAGGCGCCGAGGCGGTTCGATCACCCGATAGACGCCGCTCACCGTATGCAGCTTTCCTTCCGGCGAGCGCATCGTCGTGCGCCAGGCGCCGCCAGGGCGAATATCGAGCGCGTGCGCCGGAATATCGAATCCCTCGGGACCCCACCATTTGACGAGGAGTTCGGGCTCGGTCCAGAGCGCGAAGACGCGCTCCGGCGGCGCCGCAATCATGCGCTCGAGACGCAACTCGGTATCGCTCATGATTTCCTCCGCTTCGGCGTTTCCGCGGCAATGACCGCTTCGAGGCGATCCAAAGCCGCATTCCAATGCGCGCGCTGCCGCGCGATCCAGGATTCGATCGGCTCCAGCCCCTCCGCTCGCACGCGGATCAGACGCTGCTGCCGGGCGACGCGGCGCGCGATAAGCCCGGCTTCCTCCAAGACGCGCAGATGGCGCGAGATCGCCGGCATGCTGATCGCAAAGGGGGTCGCGATGGCGCCGACCGAAAGCTCGCCGCGGGCCAGAAGCCGCTCGATAATCGCTCGCCGCGTCGGATCGGCAAGCGCGCCGAAGATGGTCTCGAGGGTGGGACGAGATGCTGCCATGCACGATCACCATTTAACGTGCTTGTTAAATAACAATCCAGCTAAATAGAGTCAAGCGCGATCAGGTTGGCCGCGGCGCGGCTGCGCGATAGCGGCGAAGATTTCTGCGGCTGTTAAACGTTGACCGGCGCGAGGGGTTGTCGGCCGCGGATCATATCGGCCGCCTTTTCGGCGACCATAATGACCGGCGCGTTGATGTTGCCGCCGACGAGGTCGGGCATCACCGAGGCGTCGACGACGCGCAGCCCATCGATACCCTTGACCCTCAATTCGGGATCGACCACCGCGGTCTCGTCGCGGGCATCGCCCATCTTGCAGGTCCCGAGCGGATGATAGACCGTCGTTGCCGTGGCGCGGATATAGTCGTTGAGCTCGGCATCGCTCGTCTTTTCCGGTCCCGGGACGGATTCGATGCCGCCGAAGCCCTGCAGCGATGACTGTGCCAGCACCTCACGCGCCATGCGGATGCCGGCGCGAATGACCTTCAGATCCTTGTCGCGCGAGAAAAAATTCGGCTGGATCCGGATCGGCGCGCGCGGATCGGCCGAGGCGAGCGCAAGCTTGCCGCGGCTCTCGGGCCGCAGCACCACGGCGCGGCAGCCATAGCCGTCGAGGAAGGACGGCTTGAGCATGTAAGGTGCCGCATCGAGCGGCGCGACGCGGAAGAGGAATTGGACGTCCGGCATCTTTTCCGACGGATCGCTTTTCAAATAAGCCTGAACATTGTTCATGACGGTCGCTGCCGGGCCCTGGCCGAAGAAATGCGCGCGCGCCAGATGCATGGCGATGCGATCGAAGCGCAGCGCCTTTTGCAAAGGCCCCGCCACGGTGCGGATCGCATCGACCGAAGCGCCCATATGATCCTGCAGATTCTTGCCGACATTGGGCTGGTGCAGCTTCACCGCAATCCCGTGCTGGCGCAGCTCGTCGGCATCGCCGATGCCCGACAGCATCAAGAGATGCGGCGAGTTGATCGCGCCGCCGGCGAGGATCACCTCGCGCTCGGCGCGCGCGATCTTGCGTTCGCCGTTTTGCTCGTATTCGACGCCGACAGCACGCGAGCCTTCGAAGAGAAGCCGCGACGCCAAGGCCTCGACCTCGACCGTGAGATTCTTGCCGCGCAGCAGCGCTGGATGGAGATAGGCGATCGCCGCGCTGCAGCGCCGGCCATTCTTGATCGTCGACTGGCTGTAGCAGAATCCCTCCTGCTGCGCGCCGTTATAGTCGTCGGTGAAAGGAAAGCCGGCGCACTTGCCCGCCTCGATGATGGCATCGTTGATCGGATCGTCGGATTTGGGAAAGATCGTATGCAGCGGGCCGTCGCCGCCCCGATAAGCGGAGGAGCCGCCCTCCCAGCGCTCGGAGCGGCGGAAATAGGGCAGGACGTGCGCGTAGGACCACTGACTCAAGCCGAACGAGGCCCAGCGGTCATAATCAAGGCGGTGGCCGCGAACATAGGCAAGCCCGTTGATCGACGAAGAGCCGCCGATCACCTTTCCGCGATTGATCGGTATCCGCCGGTTAACCGTACCGGCCTCGGGCTCGGCCCAATACATCCAATCCTTGCGCCGCTGCAAAACATTGCGGCCCCAAGCGAGCGGTATGTGCAGCCAGAAATCCCGGTCCCAGACGCCCGCCTCCAGCACGAGCACGCGAACATTGGGTTCTTCGGTCAAGCGGTTGGCGAGCGTGCAACCCGCCGAACCCGCGCCCACAATCACATAGTCGAAACTTCCGGCGGCCATTCTTCCTCCCATTAAATCGGCGTCACCTTTTGCGGCCATGGTGGCGAAAGACCCTGGCTCTGTCTATACTTAGCAGTGAACTGGGAGAGCGGTGGCTGGGATTGAATTCGGACCAAAAGCTGCCAATATCTGTGCCAGCCCATAACCCACGAGGTTTCAGGGGGTCTCATGTCATACGATTCAAATAATCGCTGGTCGGCCAGCACCAATACCGCCATTCCGCAAGTCGGGATCGATGTCGGCCTGCGCAATTACATGCTGCGCGTTTACAACTACATGGCCGGCGGTCTCGCGATCACCGGTGTCGTCGCCTATGTCGCGGCCGCGAGCGGCTTCTTCCAGGCGATCGTCGGCACGCCCGTCTACTGGCTCGTCGTGCTTGC
>CAYMNX010000024.1:0-3011 GCA_964391905.1 uncultured Rhizobiaceae bacterium | reverse complement strand
TTCGCGCTCGGCGCTGGCCTGGGCCACCCTGTGGTTTCTGAACGGCTGGGCGCAGGGTTCGGGCGCGCCCAGTTGCGGAGTCTCACTCTCCAACTGGTTCAGCATCCGCGAGCGCGGACGTTGCTACGGTATCTGGAGCAGTTCGCACTCGATCGGCGAAGGCCTCACTTTCATGGCGACTTCCATGCTGGTCGTCCACTTCGGTTGGGAAGCCGGGTTCATCGGACCCGGTATCTTCTGCATCTTTGTGGCCATGGTGCTGTTCTGCACCATGCGGGACCGGCCGGAAACCATGGGGTTGCCGCCGGTGGCGGACTGGAAGAATGACCACGGCAATGGCGGCACGGCCCGGCGGCGTTGCCAGCGCAAAAATCGTCTCGGTCATGGCGCGGAGAGTAGAGCAGGCGCCCGGCGTAAGGTAGGCACGCGCTCGTCGACAACGCAGGCATCGACCTTTTCGTCATGGCCGGGCCGGCCAAAGGCCGGACCCGTGGGCACGGCCATGACGAATAAAGAAGAACGGTGCCTAACCTTGCTTTGCAAGACGTACCGCATTTGTGGATGCGGCGGCGATTGCGGCGTAAGATCACCGCGTCAAGGGGAGGAACCATGAACGGCACCGAATTCAAGCTTGCAACTTACGCCGGCAATCCCGGCCGGCCCTTCGCCGCGATCGTGCTGGGCGATACCGCGATCGATATTGCCGTCGCCTATCCCGCCTATCGCGATTCGCCGCGCGGCAAAGCGGGACCGCTGACGGCGACAGACAATCTGCAGAACATGCTCGAAGGGTGGGATGCGAATTTCCCGGTGCTGCAGGAGATCGTCGCCTTCATCGAGCAAGAGGGTTTGGGCAGCGAGCGCTTCAAGGGCGGCGTTGCCAAGATCGACAGCTTGCGCGTGCTACCGCCAATTCTACGCCCGGGCAAGATCTTCAATGCCGCGCAGAATTTCCAAGAGCATGTCGACGAGATGATCCGTGCCGGCATGTCGCCCTCGAGCGGGCCGCTCTTCACCGGCGAGAAATCGAGCTCGCGGCCTTACCTCTTCTTGAAGGCGCCGAGCGTCCTCGCCGGCGCCTATGACGACATCGCGATCCCGCGCGGCATGCAGAAGATCGATTGGGAAGCCGAGATCGCCTGCGTCATCTGGAAGAAGGCAAAGCGCGTCGCCGCGGCAAAGGCGCTCGACCATGTCGCCGGCTGGATGACGACCAACGATGTCTCGTGCCGCGATGTGCAGGTCCGCCCCGATCGGCCGGGGTTGCGCTCCGATTGGCTCGGCGGCAAGAGCCAGGATAATTTTGCGCCGACCGGGCCGTTCTTCACGCCCGCGGCTTTCGTCAAAGATCACATGAAGCTCTTCATCCGCCTCACCGTGAATGGCGCGGTAAAGCAGAATGGCAATACCGCGCAATTCATCTACACGCCCGAAGAGCAGATCGACTATGCCTCGAACCTGCTGACGCTCGAGCCCGGCGACATGTTCGTCTGCGGCACCTGCGGCGGCGTCGGCCAGGGCACCAACACCTTCTTGAAGGTCGGCGATGTCATGGAGACCGAGGTCGAAGGCCTCGGCAAGATGCGCAACCGTTTCGTGGAGGATCGGAGCTAAGACGAGCAGCCCTCACCTTCCCGGTGCTTCGCGCCGGGCCCTTCCTCTCCCGCAAGCGGGAGAGGAGCTGACTGTGTCGGCTCATAGCCGCTCTCCCCGTGACAACGGGAAAGAGGGGCCCGCCAGACGTGGCGGAGGGTGAGGGTCAATGACGTTTCGACAAGACAATGACTTAGAGCCGGAAACCGGCCGCTACAAACAGGGAGGAAAGCATGTCATGTCTCTCACGTGTCACTCGTGTCGCTGCTGTCATGGCGATTTTTCTGGCTTTTGCCATGGCGGCCGCGGCGCAGGCCGCGGAGCCGGTCAAGGTCGGGTTCAGCATGGCGCTCACCGGCGGTGTTGCCTCGATCGGCAAGCAGGTGCTGGTCGCGCTGCAGATCTGGCGCGATGACGTCAATGCGAAGGGCGGGCTTTTGGGCCGGCCGGTCGAGCTCGTCTATTACGACGACCAAAGCAATCCCTCGAACGTCCCGCCGATCTATACGAAGCTCATCGACGTCGACAAGGTCGACCTGCTGATCGGGCCTTACGCGACCAACATGGTGGCACCGGCGATCCCGGTGCTGATGCAATTCAAGAAGACGACGATCGGCATACTCGCCAATGCCGCCAACAGCAATTTCCATTACGATCAGTATTTCTCGATGCTGCCGACCGGCCCCGAGCCGAAGAAGGCGTTCTCGACCGGCTTCTTCGAATTGGCGGCGGCGCAGTCGCCAAAGCCCAAAACCGTCGCGATCGTCGCCGCCGATGCCGAGTTCGCGCAGAACGCCGCCGACGGCGCACGCGAGAATATCAAGGCGATGGGCTTCGACCTCGTCCTCGACAAGAACTACCCGCCCTCGACCCAGGATTTCGGTCCGGTGATGCGCGCGGTCCAGGCCGCCAATCCCGACATCGTCTTCGTCGCCGCTTATCCGCCGGATTCCGTCGGCATCGTGCACGCCGTGAACGAGATCGGGCTCAAGCCCAAAATGCTGGGCGGCACCTTCATCGGCCTGCTCGTCACGCCGATCAAGATGCAGCTCGGGCCGCTGATGAACGGCATCATCAACAACGAGGTGTTCGTGCCGGCGCCGAGCTTCATCTTTCCCGGAACGAAAGAATTGCTCTCGCGCTATCAGGCGATCGCCAAGGAGCAGGGCATCGATCCCCTGGGCTGGGGCTTCGCGCCTTTGGGCTATGCCGCGGGGCAGGTACTCGCCGCCGCGGTCGAGGGCACAAAGAGCCTCGATCACGCGACCCTGGCGCAGTACATGCACAGCCATACTTTCCCGACCGTGGTCGGCGACATCACTTTCGGCAAGGACGGCGAATGGGCGAAGTCGCGCGTCGTCTTCACGCAATTCCAGAACGTGACCGGCAATACGCTCGATCAATTCGAGGACGCCTCG
>CAYMNX010000023.1:0-10413 GCA_964391905.1 uncultured Rhizobiaceae bacterium | reverse complement strand
GGAGGGCGATGTCGGGGACGATTTGGTTGCGCGCAGCGGCATGTCTGCTCGCGATTCTATGCGTTATTGCGCCCAGCCGCGCCGGTGATTCGATCAAGATCGGCTTCAGCATGGCCCTGACGGGCGGCAACGCCTCGATCGGCAAGCAGATCCTGCTCGCTTTCCAAATCTGGCGCGACGAAGTCAATGCCAAGGGCGGGCTCTTGGGTCGGACGGTCGAGCTCGTCTATTACGACGATCAGACCAACCCCGCTTCGGTCCCCGGGATCTACGCGAAGCTGCTCGATATCGACAAGGTCGACCTCCTGGTCGGGCCCTACGCGACCAACATGGTGACGCCGGCCATTCCAATCATCATGCAGCACAACATGGTGACGATCGGCATCGCGGCGAATGCCGCCAACAGCCGCTTTCACTATCCGAAATATTTCTCGATGATACCATCGGGGCCGGAGCCGAAGCTCTCTTTCTCCAAGGGCTTTCTCGAATTGGCCGCGGCGCAGAAGCCAAAGCCGCATCGCCTCGCCATCTTGGGCGCCGATTCGGAATACGCGCTCAATGCGACCGACGGCGCGCGCGAGAATGCGAAGACCTATGGCTTCGAGATCGTCTACGACCGCAGTTACCCGCCCAGCAATCAGGATTTCGTGCCAACCCTTCGCGCGGTCAAAGCCGCCGATCCGGAGGTGCTCTATGTCGCCTCTTACCCTCCCGATTCGGTCGGCATCATCCGCGCGGCGAATGAGATCGGCCTGGACGTCAAGATGTTCGGTGGCGCGATGATCGGCCCCTCGACAACGGCGCTTGCGATGCAGCTCGGCCCGTTGCTGAACGGGCTGGTCAACCTCGACACCTCATGGGCCGCGCGCAACGGCGTCACACCGGGCATCATCGCGCTCACGCGCAGATATCAGGCGCAAGCGGCGACGCTTCAGATCGAGCCGCTCGGCTATACCTTTCCGCCCTATGCTTATGCGGCTTGCGAGGTGCTTGCAACGGCGGTCACGGCAACGCAAAGCATCGATCACGACAAGATCGGCGACTATATCCGCACGCATCCTTTCAATACGGTTGTCGGGGAGATCGCCTTCGGTCCCGACGGCGAATGGCAGAAGGCCGATATGGCCTTCACGCAGTTTCAACACATCACCAGTCACGAGATCGATCAATTCCGCGACGGCTCGCGGATTCCAGTTCTCTGGCCGACCGAACACAAGACCGGCGACATCATCTATCCTTACGCCAACGCGCGGCAATAGCGTTAACGCTGCGCCTCGCGCATGGCGCGCCAAAGCCGCTCGGGCGTCGCTGGCATCGCGACCTGGCGAATACCGAGCGGCGAGAGCGCGTCCACCACGGCATTGGCGACCGCAGGCAACGCGCCGACGCTGCCCGCCTCGCCCGCGCCCTTGACCCCCAGTGGGTTGGTTTTGGTCGGGACCGGATTGGAGCCGATGTCGATCTCCGACACGTCGCTCGCGCGCGGCATGGCGTAATCCATGAAAGACCCCGTCAGATTCTGTCCCGAGCCGGGATCGAAGCAGATATCCTCCATCAGCGCCTGCCCCAGTCCCTGAACCACGCCACCGGCGACTTGGCCCTCGAGCAGCAGCGGATTCATCACCGTGCCGACATCGTCGACGACGCTATAGCGCAGAATGGAGACGACTCCGGTCTCCGCATCGACCTCGAGCTCGCAAACATGGCATCCATTGGGGTAATTCGCGACCTTCGCCGAATAGAGGGCGCTCGCGATAAGGCCAGGCTCAGCCCCCTCGGGAAGGAAGCGCGCGTTGAGCGATTCCTTCGCGATCTCGCCGATGGTGAGGGTGCGGTTGGAGCGCGTCGCAGAGAAAATGCCGTCCGAAAAATCGACGTCGCTCGGCTCGACCGCGAGGATGCGCGCGGCGATCTCTTTCCCCTTGGCGATGATCTTATCGGTCGCCATCTTGACGGCCGAGCCGCCGAGCGTGGCCGAGCGCGAGCCGCCCGTCCCCTCGCCGATCGCGACTTTGTCCGTATCGCCCTGCACATAGTGGACCTGGTCCGGGCGAAGCCCCAACCGGTCGCAGAGCAGCTGCTTATAAATCGTCTCGTGGCCTTGGCCCTGCGTGATCGAGCCCGACAGCAGCGTGACAGTGCCACTGCGGTCGAAGCGGATCTCGGCGCTCTCGAAGCCTGGCGCCGCGGCGCGCTCGATCGTATTGGAGATGCCGATGCCGCGCAGCTTGCCGCGACCGCGCGCCTCCGCGCGGCGGCGCTCAAAGCCAGCGAAATCGGCGAGCGCCAGGGCCATGTCGAGATTCTTCGCGAACTCGCCGCAATCATAAGTGAAGGTCAGCCCCGATTTGAACGGCATCGCCTCCGGCGGGATCATGTTGCGTCGCCGCAACTCGATCGGGTCGATGCCGAGTTCATCGGCCGCGTGATCGACCATGCGCTCGATCACATAAGCGCATTCGGGCCGGCCATTGCCGCGATAAGGCCGCACCGGATTGGTATGGGTGAACACCGCGGTGACATCGGCATGAACGGCGGGGGTGCGATAAACGCCCGCCAGCGTGCCGAGATTGCCGACGAAGACCTGCGAATTCGCCTGCAGATAAGCGCCGAGATTGGCGATCGTCTTGACGCGAAACCCCAGGAACCGCCCCTCGCGATCGAGCGCCAGCTCGGCCTCGGTGACATTGTCGCGCGCCTGCGCATCGCCGAGGAAAGCCTCGGTCCGCGTGCTGGTCCATTTCACCGGTCGGCCCGTGAGCTTCGAGGCGAGAAGGACGAGCGCCGGCTCGTTATAGAGCGCCGACTTCATGCCGAAGCTGCCACCGATATCGCCGGCGATGACGTGCACCTTGCTCTCCGGGACTTTCAGGACATATTGAGCGAGTTCGGTACGGTAAGCGTGCGTGCGCTGCAGGGTGGTGTAGATCGTGTAGCGATCCTCAGCGGCGTTGTAGTCGCCGATCGAGGCGCGCGGCTCCATCGTCGCAGCGGTGACGCGATTGATGACCAGCGTGCGCTTGATCACATGATCGGCTCGCGCAAAGGCGGCATCGGTCGCGGCCTTGTCGCCTTCGAGATGAACGAAGCAGATATTGCTCTCGCAGTCCTCCCAGACGAGCGGCGCCCCAGGCTTCACCGCATCGGCAGTTGAAACGATGGCGGGCAGCGGCTCGTAATCGACGACGATGAGCTCGGCCGCGTCGGCCGCTTGTGTTGCCGTTTCGGCCACGACAACGGCGACGTAGTCGCCGACCCAGCGCACGCGATCCTTCACCAGCGCCGGATAACGCGGCTTGTAGGAGGGCGAGCCGTCGCGGCGCTTCATCCCCGTCGGAACCGGCAGATCGCCCCAGCCCGATGCTTCCCAGTCGTCCCCGGTGATGACGGCGAGCACGCCCGGCGCGGCTTTGGCGCGGCGCGCATCGATCGCGCGGATCCGCGCATGCGCATGCGGCGAGCGCAAGACATGTCCGAAAGCCATGCGTGGCAGAACGATATCGTCGATATAGCGACCCCCGCCGCGCAGCAATCGGGCATCCTCGAAACGCGATACCGGCTGGCCCAACGCGAATTCGCCCATGATCCACCTCCCGTCCGCCGCTCAATCGCTATCGCATGACGGGGGCGAGCGCAACCATGGGGCGCCACGCCGACTCGGGGGCGTATGTGGCGGATGGCCGCTTAACGCGACATTCGTCCGCCCAGCAGGCCAAGTGCGAAGGCCAGCAGAAGGATCGTCAAAGGGCGCTCTTCCACGCGCTCGGCGATCATCACTCTAACCTTCTCCGTGAGATGGCCGATATCGTGCTTCAATGCTTCGATATCGTTCGTAATCGAGTCGAGAGCGGCGCTCGGGCCGTTTTCACCTTCGGGGGCCATGGGAGAACTCCGCTAGGCATGCATGCACGCTCGTAACTTCGGCCTACGCCATAAGGTTCCCGAGGCGCACTGTCGGAACGATTCTCACCCAAGGTTAGTTCGAGCCCGACGAGCCCTTGCGATCGAGAACCGCGCGCAGCCGCGCCTCGTCGAGCGCGCGCTCCCATTTCGCGATCACGATCGTCGCCACGGCATTGCCGATGAAATTGGTCGGCGTCAGCCCTTGCGACATGAGGCGGTGAATGCCGAGGATCAGCGCGACGCTGGCGACGGGAATGACTTGATGCGCCGACAGCGTGGCAGCGAGCACGACGAAGGCTGCGCCCGATATCCCGGCGGCTCCCTTCGAGGTGACGAGGAGGATGAGCAACAAACCGATCTGATGCTCGATGCTGAGCGGCGTATTGGTCGCCTGGGCGAGAAACACGGCAGCGGTCGCAAGATAAAGGCAAGTGCCGTCGAGATTGAAGGAATAGCCGGTCGGAACCACGAGCCCGACGACGCTTTCCTCGCATCCCGCCGCCTTCATCTTGGCAATGAGCCGCGGCAGCACGGTTTCGGACGAGGTCGTCGCGATGCAGACAAGGATCTCTTCCCAAATGTAGCGCAAGAGCTTCAGGAGGCTGAAGCCGCACAGCGCCGCAACCGACCCCAGCACCGCGAAGATGAAGACCAGGCAGGTGACGTAGAAGCTGACGAGCAGTTCGCCGAGCGACGTCAGGGACGCGACGCCGAACTTGCCGACGGTGAAGGCGATCGCGCCGAACGCACCGAGCGGCGCCGCCCACATGATGATGCCGACGACAGCGAAGATCATGCGCGAGGCGATCTCGATCACGTCGAGCAGCGGCTTCCCCGCGGCGCCGAGCGAGATGAGGCCGAAGCCGCACAGCACCGAAACGAAGAGGATCTGTAGCACATTGCCTTCGGCAAAGGCGCCGACGAAGGTATTGGGAATGATGCTCATGAGGAACGGCACGAAGCCGACCGCCGTCGTCTCTTTGACATAAGGCGCAAGGAGACTCGTATCGACGTGGGAGAGGTCGACATTCATGCCGGCGCCCGGCCGCCAGAGATTGACGGCGAGAAGCCCAATGATCAGCGCGATCGTTGTCAGCACTTCGAAATAAAGGATCGTCTTGATGGCGACGCGCCCGACTCGGGCGATATCGGCCATGCGGGCAATGCCATGCACGACCGTGAAAAAGATGATCGGCGCGATCACAACGCGAATGGCTTTGATGAACGCGTCACCCAGCGGCTGCATCGCGGCCCCCGCGGCCGGGTAGAACCAGCCGAGCGCAACGCCGATCACCATCGCCGCCAGGACCAGGACCCAAAGCTGCAGATACCAGGGACGGCGCGAATGCTTCGTTGCCGCTTCGATTACCGTGCTCGTCACGCTCTACCCCTTATTCGTTGCAAGCTCAGGACGGACTCTGGTCGGCGCCGCCCCGTCCAAAACACCGCCGGGCCGCCGCGCTCCGGATCCCGGATCGCGGGCCGATCCGCAAAGCCGGCTTCGGCATAATTGACAGCATACTGTTTATCAGTATACTGTCAATTTCAGTGCCAGCTGGCCGAGGCCAACCGGACCCGATGGCGATGGACGATCTCTATACGAAGCCCGGACATCTGATCCGGCGTATGCAGCAGATCGCGGTGGCGATCTTCATGGAGGAATGCGCCGCGTTCGATCTCACTCCGGTGCAGTACGCGGCCATGGTGGCGATCCGGGAAAATCCTGGGATCGACGCGACGCGACTGTCGGCGCTGGTCGCTTTCGATCGCTCGACGCTTGGCAGCGTGATCGGCCGCTTGGAGGCGAAGGCCTTCATTCAGCGCCGCGCCAGCCCCGCGGATAGCCGGGTGAAACTGCTCGAGCTGACGCCCCTGGGAAGGAAGACGCTGACCCTCGCCGCCGCCGCGGTCGAGCGCGCGCAAGAGCGTATTCTCGCGCCGCTAAGCGCGAGCGATCAGCGCAAGCTGATGCAACTTTTAGCGCAGCTCGTCCATCTCAATAGCGAGACTTCGCGCGCGCCGCGGCGCGTGCCCCGTTCCGTTGCGCAACAGAGCTCGGGAGGCGTCCGATGACGGAAAAAGCGCAAACAATCGAGCAACCGATCCTGATCGCCGGCGGCGGCATTGGCGGTCTTGCCGCAGCCTTGGGCTTGGCCAAGGCCGGACGCCGCGTCGCCGTGCTCGAGAAGGCCGCGGCGCTCGGCGAGATCGGCGCCGGCATTCAACTCGGTCCTAACGCCTTCCACGCTTTCGACTATCTTGGCGTCGGCGCGGCGGCGCGGTCGATCGCAGTCTATATCGACAAGCTCCGTCTCATGGACGCGCTCAGCGGCGAGGACATCACCGCGATCGATCTTGGCGAGGATTTCCGCAAGCGCTTTGGCAACCCTTACGCCGTCGTCCACCGCGGCGATCTTCATGGCGTGCTGCTGCAAGCCTGCGAGGCCCATCCTCTGATCGAGCTGCGGGTCAAAAGCCAGGTGCTCGATTACGAGCAAGACGGCTCGAGCGTCACGGTTCGGCTCGCTTCGGGCGAGCGCGTCGAGGGAAGCGCGCTGATCGGCGCCGACGGGCTGTGGTCCGCGGTGCGCAAGCAAGTCGTCGGCGATGGCCCGCCGCGCGTTTCCGGCCACACCACCTACCGTTCAGTGATTCCGACCGAGCAGATGCCGGAGGATCTGCGCTGGAACGCCGCGACATTATGGGCAGGGCCCAAATGCCACATCGTGCATTATCCGCTATCGGGCTGGAAGGTATTCAACCTCGTCGTGACCTATCACAACAACGCGCCGGAACCGGTCGCGGGCAAGCCGGTCGCGATCGAGGAGGTAGAGCGCGGCTTCGAGCATATCAACGAGCGCGCGCGCAAGATCATCCGCCATGGGAAGGATTGGAAGCTCTGGGTGCTGTGCGACCGCGAGCCGGTCGAGAACTGGATCGATGGCCGCGTGACCTTGCTGGGCGATGCGGCGCACCCGATGCTGCAATATATGGCGCAGGGCGCCTGCATGGCGATGGAAGACGGCGTCTGCCTTGCGCAAATGATGATGAACTTCCCGGATGATATCGGCAAAGCCCTCGAAGCCTATCGCGCGCGCCGGGTCTTGCGCACCGCGCGGGTGCAGCTGCAATCACGCGCCATCGGCGAGCACATCTACCACCCCGACGGCGTCCATGCGCAACTCCGCAACAGCATCATGCGCGCCAAATCCTCCGCCGATTGGTATGAGAGCCTCGCCTGGCTTTATGGCGGCACCGCCTTGGGCGAGAACAATATCGCCGCTGCGGCTTAACGTGCGGCCGCGCGCGCCGCGGCTTCATCGTACCGGCCAAGGATCGTGCGGGCGCGGTCCAGGCCTCCACGATCTCCGGCGTGTAAGCCGGCCCCGGCCCCATCCGTCGCTGGAAGTTCGGTCATAGATCGGTATAGTCGATAACGATCAGGCCAGGAGAAAGCCGAAGGCTTGCCGATGCGGGGCCAGGGAAACGCTTACATCGCCGGCATTTACGAGCATCCGACGCGCAAGGCCGACGACAAATCGCTGGCGTTGCTTCATGCCGAGGTCGCCAAAGGCGCGCTCGCGGATGCGGGGCTTAGCAAGAACGATGTCGACGGTTATTTCTGCGCCGGTGATGTCGCCGGTTGGGACGCACGCGGCGCCGGCCCCTTCTCGATCATCGATTACCTCGGCCTGAAGCTGCGCTATCTCGACAGCACCGAATCCTGGGGCTCTTCCTATCTCCTCCATGTCGCGCATGCGGCCGAGGCGATCGCCGCAGGCAAGTGTCGCGTCGCGCTCATCACCCTTGCGGGGCGGCCGCGCGCCGAGGGCTTCAGCACCGGCACCAGCGTTGCGACCGACGGCTTGACCGCCGGCGAAGCGCAGTTCGAGCTCCCCTACGCCCCGACCGTGATCAATACCTATGCCATGTGCGCGATGCGCCACATGTATGAATACGGCACGACCAGCGAGCAGCTCGCCTGGATCAAGGTCGCGGCCTCGCACCACGCGCAATGGAATCCCAACGCCATGCTGCGCGAGGTGGTGACGGTCGAAGATGTCGTCAACTCGCCGATCATCGCCGATCCGCTCCATCGCCTCGATTGCTGCGTCATCAGCGATGGCGGCGGCGCGTTGATCGTCACCGGGCCCGAGATCGCGAAGAGCCTCCCGCATCCGCCGGTGCGCGTGATCGGCGCCGGCTACGCGCCGAAGCATCAGCTGGGCGGCAAGATCGACTTGACCTATTGCGGCGCGAAATGGTCGGGCTCGCGGGCCTTTGCAGAAGCGGGTGTCACCTCGCAGGACATCAAATACGCCTCAATCTATGACAGCTTCACCATCACCGTGCTGATCACGCTCGAGGATCTGGGCTTTTGCGAGAAGGGCAAGGGCGGCGCCTTCGTTGCCGACGGCAATCTCATCTCGGGCGTGGGTCGCCTCCCCTTCAACACCGATGGCGGAGGCCTCTGCAACAATCACCCCTCCAATCGCGGCGGCATGACCAAGATCATCGAGGCGGTGCGCCAACTGCGCGGGATCGCGCATCCCAAGGTGCAGGTTCCCAATTGCGATCTGGCGCTCGCTCACGGCACCGGCGGGGCGCTTGGCACGCGGCATGGCAGCGCTACCCTCATCCTCGAGAGGGCCTGAAGCGATGGTACAAGAACGGCAGATCCTGTCGCCCACGCCTTTTCCCGAGACGGCGCCTTATTGGACCGCGGCGGCCGAAGGCAAGTTGCTGATCAAATACTGCAGCGCCTGCGGCGAATATCATTTCTATCCGCGCGGGCTTTGTCCTTTCTGCTTCAGCGACGAGACCGAATGGCGCGAAGCCGCCGGGATCGGCACGATCTATTCCTTCAGCGTCACCCGGCGCGGCGCGCCGCCTTACGCGATCGCCTATGTCACCCTCGCAGAGGGTCCGACCATGATGACCAATATCGTCGATTGCGATCTCGACAAGATCCGTATCGGCCAAAAGGTGCGGCTCGTCTTCAAGCCGAGCGAGAACGGGCAGCCGGTCCCGATGTTTACGCCGGCGTGACGCGGCCTTTGCCTTGCGGCGCGGCCCGCGCGCAACGTTGGTAAGCTCATCGACCCCCCGACGAGCGAACACGGTTAAGTAAGCGCCGATGAGCGGACCGTCTCCTTTGCGCGACACCGCGCCCTCGCTGTGCATAAAACGATTTACATACTTTTATATCTATATATAAGTTGAGGAACGCTGATCCATGCGGGGCGGAGGATCCTCAAGGCCGGGCAGCGGACCCGCAATCGGGCGATCGGGCTTATAGACAACAACGAGGTAAACGATGCTCAGCCAAGAAGAGAACAAGCTCTTGACCAGCGTGGGTCCGGGCACGCCCATGGGCGAGCTGCTGCGGCGCTATTGGCACCCCGTCGGCTGCTCGGAATATGTGACAAGCAAGCCGCAGCGCATCAAAGTGCTGGGCGAGGAGTTGATGGTTTATCGCGGCGTCAGCGGCAAACCGACGCTGATGCAGCTGCGCTGCGCCCATCGCAGCCTTGCGCTTGACTACGGCCGGGTCGAGGGCGACAGCATCCGCTGCCCCTACCATGGCTGGCTCTACGATCAATCGGGCCAGTGCATTGCGCAGCCCGCCGAGCCGGAAGGCAGCGCCTTCAAGGACAAGGTCAAGCTCAAGAGCTATCCGACGCAAGAGGTCAGCGGCCTCGTCTTCGCCTATATGGGCCCCGAGCCCGCTCCCCTGCTGCCGCTCTACGACGTGTTGCGCATGGAAGACGGCGTGAAAGGGGTCCAGGTCCGGAACGTCAATGCCAATTGGCTCAACGGCGTCGAGAATATCGTCGATATCAGTCATCTCGCCTGGCTCCACGGCTACACCTTTCCCGCCTATGGCGCGAAGAAGGTGACGTATCACTGGGAGCGCAAGGAATACGGCGTCGATAATGTGATGCTCGTCGAAGGCGTCGATGACGACCACATCTCGTGCTACGCCTTTCCGACCGTGAACCGGTTCGCAGCGCCGCCCGTCGAGGCCGGCGGCGAGCTCGTGCGCTCGATGATCTTCCGCGTGCCGATGGACGATTCGTCGATGCTCCAATATTTCGTGCGCTTCTGTCCAGGGCCCAAGAAATCGTTTTATACTTGGCGCAACGAGGTGAAGCTGGGGGAATACAAGCCCTTGGAAAACGATTGGTGGGGCATCGACGTGCTCGACCAGGATCGCATGGCGGTCGAACAGCAAGGTGTCATCGCCGACCGCGCGAACGAGCACCTTGGCGTTTCCGACGGTGGTATCATTCTGATGCGCCGCATGATGAAGGAGTCGCTGGCGCTCATCGAACAGGGCAAAGACCCGCTCTGCGTCATTCGCGATCCGGCGAAGCAGTGCATCGATTTTCCGCAAAAATCCGACCTCATGCAGCAGCGACAGGCCGATCCGAGCTATGCCGGGGGCTTCACCAAGAACCAGGATGCCGAAAGCGTCGATGCCTGATTCCGAACGCCGATGGAGGCAGC
>CAYMNX010000022.1:0-9803 GCA_964391905.1 uncultured Rhizobiaceae bacterium | reverse complement strand
GGCCCAAACCGAGATCGAGAGCAGCATCACATTGGCCATGGCAAAGCCCGCGACGGCGAGGGCGCGCAGGAGCCTCCGCTCCTCATCGGCGCCGCGGTCGACAACGCGCTGCATCTCGTAAGGAACGGCGCGATAGCCGAGACGCTGGACGAGACCGAGGTAGCGCGCGCCGTCTTGGGCATCGCCGCCCCAGCGCAAGGAGAGCCGCTTGGTGGTGAGATTGACGCGCGCCTCGATGATCCCCGCCTGCTTGCGCAAAGCGTTTTCGATCAGCCAAACGCAGGCCGGGCATTGCACCCCGTCAAGGATGAGCCGCAGCGACTGGGTGCCGTCTTTCTCGTTGCAGATATAGCCCGCGATATCGGGTGTTTCTTCCTCGGGGCGGGGCGGCCGCGCCGCGCGGTCGAGTTGTCGCCCGTCGTAATAGCGGCCGAGCCCGAGCTCTTCGATGAGGCGATGGGCGCCGGCGCAACCGGCGCAGCAAAAGTGCTCGGCGCCCGCCGGCAGGGGGAGGCCGCAATGAAGGCAAAGGCGCTCGGCCGCTGCGTCGCTGCGGGGCTCGCTGCGATCGGCGAGTCCGACCGCGCTCATTTGACGAAGATCCGCTCGTTGAATTCGTAGAGATCATCGCCGCGCCGCGCGACGATCCGCACATCCCATTGCCCGGCACGCTGCAACGTCGTCGGCGCCGCGTAATGGCCGGGCCTTGTTTCCGGCAGCGTCAGGACAATTTCGGTACCGGGCTCGACCGGCCGCTCGATATGGGCGACGACCGACAGCCCGTTAAGGGGGGTGTCGCCGGGTCCCGTGAGGGTTGCCGTCACGGTGGTTCCACCCTGGCCGTCGGGTGCGAAAGCGAGCTTGCTGCTCCAGCCCAGCGCGTCTTGACGCGCGGCAGCTGCGAGAATCGCGTTATAGCCGTTGCCCTCAGTGAAGGGATGGTTGGCGACAAGGCCCGTCGATGACGAGAAGGCGAAATAGGTGAGGATGAGATTGACCACGACAACCGCGGCCATCGCGCCGGCGATGCCCCAGGGGAACCAGCGATAAGAGGAAAAGCCTGTCATGGCACGCTCTCGTGGTGGGGACCGCGGAAGGTTGCCGCATGCGTGGTCGTCTCGCCGCTCTGCGTTTCGCGAATCTCGAAGGCGAAGGGCGTTTCCGCTTGCGACTGACGCGGCGCTTGCACCAGTGCGTGATAGGTGCCGACCGCATCGCCTTTCACCGTGAGGGCAACGCTGCGAGCGCCGGGCACCGCCTCGCCGAGCTCGGCGAGGCGCAGCTCCGCGTCGGCAAGGCCGATAATCGCCACCGCATATTCATGCGCCACGCCCGTCCGGTTTTCGATCTTGAGCGTATAGCCGTCGCGGATCGCGCCGTCGGAAAGGCGCACGAAAAGCGGCGAGCGATCGGGCAATAAGGTCACCGCAAAGCTGGTCCGTTCCGCCAAAGCGAAGAGCATCAGCGCCGCGCCGACCAGCAGCGCCGTGGCGTAGATGGCGGTGCGCAGGCGGAGAAAGTGATGCTTCGGCTTTTCGCCGCGCATCGCCGCGAGGTGATTGGCATGGCTCTCGAAGGCGATGAGGCCGCGCGGCCGGCCGACGCGATCCATGATATCGTTGCAGGCATCGATGCAGAGCCCGCAGCCGATGCATTCGAGCTGCAGCCCGTCGCGAATGTCGATGCCGGTCGGACAAACGGCAACGCAGGCGCGGCAGTCGACGCAATCGCCCCGGCCTTGCCAGCTCTCCCCCTTCTTGTGCTTTTTGCGCGGCTCGCCGCGCCAATCGCGATAGGTGACGGCAAAGGTCTCCTCGTCGATCATGGCGGCCTGGATGCGCGGCCATGGGCACATATAGGTGCAGACCTGCTCGCGCGCCCAGCCGGCGAGCAGATAGGTGGTAATAGTGAAGAGGCCAAAGAAGAAATATTGCGCGAGCGAGGCTTTGAGCGTGAAGAGGTCGCGCAGCAAGGTCGGCGCGTCGTTGAAATACATGATCCAGGCGCCGCCGGTCGCCGCCGCGATCGCGAGCCAGACGAAATGCTTCGCCGTTTTCTTCGCGGTTTTCTCGAGGGAAATCGGCTGCTGATCGAGCCGGATACGCTGCATGCGGTCGCCTTCGATGAGGCGCTCGGCCCAAAGGAAGAGGTCGGTCCAGACTGTCTGTGGACAGGCATAGCCGCACCACACCCGGCCGAAAAGGCTGGTGACGAGGAAGAGGGTGATCGCCGCGAGAATCAAAAGACCTGCAAGGTAGTAGATCTCCTGCGGCCAGATCTCGATCCAGAAGAAATAGGCGCGGCGCGCGGGCATGTCGATGAGCAACGCCTGATCCGGCCGGCCCGCGCCGCGCGACCAGCGCAGCCAGGGGCCGATGTAGTAGAGCGAGAGGCAAAGGATCAGCGCCGCCCATTTGAGGCGGCGCATCGTGCCGCGCACACTCTTCGGATAGACTTTCTCATGGGGCGCGTAGAAGGGGAGCCCTTCATTCAGCTCCTCATCCCGGTGATGCAGGTGCACGACAGCCATCGCGAGCCTCGCCTACTGACCGCCGCCCAGGGAATAAACGTAGAGCGTCAGCATCTTGATCGTGGTGGCGTCGAAGCGCTGACCCCAGGCTGGCATCGAGCCGTTGCGCGCGTTGGTGACGGTCTCGACGATGCTCGCCTTGTCGCCGCCATAGAGCCAGATATTGTCGGTGAGGTTCTTCGCGCCGACCGACTGATCGCCTTTGCCGTCGGCGCCATGGCACGTCACGCAATTGTCGGAGAAGACCTTGCGGCCGCGCTCGACCGCATCGCGCGGTGCAGTGCGGCCTGAGATCGACAACACATAATCGGCGACGTCGCTGATCTGGGCGCGGGTCAGGATGCCGTCGGCGCCGAAACGGGGCATGTTGGTTTGGCGCGAATCCGGATCGGCGTTGCGAATGCCATGGGTGATGGTTTGCTCGATTGTCTCGATCTTTCCGCCCCAAAGCCAATCGTCATCGACAAGATTCGGATAGCCTTTTGCGCCGGCGCCACCGGCACGATGGCAGGGCACGCAATTTTCGGCGAAGACGGCGCGACCGCCTGTCTCGGCGAAAATGAGGAGCTCCGGATCCTTGCGGATATCGGCGAGCGAGAGCTTCGCGATGCGGTCGCGATATGGCGCTTGCTGCGCCGCGGCGGCAGCTTCCGCTTGCGAGACTTCGGCGCGGCGGTTGTAGGCGAAGACGCCATTGGTATGGGTCCAGATGAGCGGCACCGAGGGATAGAGCACGCAATAGCCGATCGCGAACACGATGGTGGTGAAGAAGACATAGAGCCACCATTTCGGCAGCGGATTGTCGTACTCCGTGATCCCGTCCCACTCATGGCCGGTTTCTTTGGCTTCAGTCGCGTAGAGGTCTTTCTGGTCCTTGGTCGGCATGGGTTTCTTGCCTTCAGCGATCGTCGCGCATCGGAATTTGCGCGCTGTCGTCCATGTTCTTCTTGCTCTTCGGGGAATAAGCCCAACCCGCGATCGCCCAGAAGATCACGATGCTGAGGATCAGCAGGATCCCCTGAAGGTGCGAGGAAATCTGGTCCCAGCTCATGTTCATCTCCTACTGGCGCAAATCTTCGAGCGGGATGTCGCGGAACTTCACCATCGTTCCGAGCATCTGAAGATAGGCGATGAGCGCGTCGCGCTCGGTGATGTAGGAAGGGCTGCCGCCGAAGCCGCCGGTCACGGCGCCGGGATAGCGTTTCAGAAGGTCGGTTGTGTCGGCATTGGGATCGACCTGCGCCAGCGCATCAGTCTTGGCATTGGCGATCATCTCATCGGTATAGGGAACGCCGACAATGCGGTTGGTCTTCAAGTGATCGGCGAGATGATCGAGATCGATCGGGTGGTCGGCGAGAAAGGCGTAGGACGGCATGATCGATTCCGGCACGACATCGCGCGGGTTATTGAGATGCGCCACATGCCAGTCGTTCGAATATTTGCCGCCGACGCGCGCGAGGTCAGGACCGGTGCGTTCCGATCCCCATTGGAAGGGATGATCGTAGATGCTCTCGGCGGCAAGGCTGTAATGGCCGTAGCGCTCGACCTCGTCGCGAAACGCGCGAATCTGCTGGCTGTGACAGTAGAAGCAGCCTTCGCGAACATAGATATCGCGACCCGCGAGCTCGAGCGGCGTATAGGGACGGACACCCTGGACGCGCTCGATCGTGGTCTCGATGGTGAAGAGCGGCACAATCTCGACGATGCCGCCGATCGAAATCACGATCAGCGTCAGGATGACGAGCAGCGTGACGTTTTTCTCGATGAATTCTTGACGAAGCAACATGGGACGGCCCCTCACTCGGCCGGTTGAGCGAGGACTGGCGAAGTCGCCCGCGCACTTGTTGCGACCGGACCGCGCGCCGTTCGCCACAAATTGTAGGTCATGATCAAGGCGCCGAGCAGGAAGAGTACGCCCCCCAAAGCGCGGATGAGATAGAGCGGATGCATCGCCGCGACCGTCTCGACGAAGGAATATTGCAGGAAGCCGAATTGATCATAGGCGCGCCACATCAAGCCCTGCATGATGCCGGCGACCCACATCGCGACGATATAGAGCAGGATGCCGAGCGTTGCGATCCAATAATGGTAGGCCGCGAGCCGCGCCGAATAGAGGCTTGGCCGCTTCCATAGCGCGGGCACGAGATAATAGAGCGCGCCGAAGGTGATGAAGGCGACCCAGCCGAGCGCCCCCGAATGCACATGGCCGATGGTCCAATTGGTGTAATGGGAGAGGCCGTTCACCTCCTTGATCGACATCATCGGCCCTTCGAACGTCGCCATGCCGTAGAAGGCGACGGCGGTGACCGAAAAGCGCAAGCCCGGATCGGTCCTGAGCTTCTCCCATGCGCCGGAGAGCGTCATGAGGCCGTTGATCATGCCGCCCCAGGACGGCATCCACAGCATGATTGAGAACACCATGCCGAGCGTCTGCGCCCAATCGGGCAGCGCGGTGTAGAGGAGGTGGTGCGGCCCGGCCCAGATATAAAGGAAGATGAGGGCCCAGAAATGAACGACCGAGAGGCGATATGAATAGATCGGCCGGTTCGCCTGCTTCGGAATGAAGTAATACATCATCGCGAGAAAGCCCGCGGTGAGAAAGAAGCCGACGGCGTTATGCCCGTACCACCACTGGATCAGCGCGTCCTGAACGCCGGCGAAAAGCGAATAGCTCTTGCTGCCGAAGAACGAGACCGGCACCGTCAGGTTGTTGACGATGTGAAGGACGGCGATCGTGACGATGAAGGCGAGATAGAACCAGTTCGCGACATAGATATGCGGCTCGCGCCGCTTGAGGATCGTGCCGAAAAAGGCAACGAAATAGGTGACCCAGACAATCGTTAGCCAAATATCGGTGTACCACTCAGGCTCGGCATATTCGCGCGCCTTGGTCACGCCTTCGAGATAACCCAAAGCCGCGATCACGATGAAGAATTGATATCCCCAGAAGACGAACCAAGCGGTGGCGCGGCCGCCGAACAGCGACGCGCGGCATGTGCGCTGCACGACATAGAAGGACGTGCCCAAGAGCGCGTTGCCGCCGAAGGCGAAGATCGCGGCTGACGTGTGCAGCGGACGAAGCCGGCCGAAATTGGCCCACTCGGGTCCAAAATTGAGGAGCGGATAGGTCAGCTGAAACGCGATGAAGACGCCGACCGTGAAGGCGACGACGCCCCAGAACATAGTCGCAATCACGAAAGCGCGGCACACATCCTCGTTGTACCGTTCGAACGGCAGAGCCGTGGCGGCTGCGGAATTCACGATGCTGTTCCCTTGAGCGACTTCAGGTGTCTCGACGCTAGAGAAAGCGTGCGTTCGAGCCCTTGATCCAGATCAGTTTCGGCCGATTTTTCAGCCGGCTAAATGCAAGGCGATGCCGCCCAGCGTTAACGCATTGATAAGGAAGATCGGCGGCAAGGCGCCGCGCGCGAAGGCGCGCCAGCGGTGCGCCACGCCGGCGCCGATCATGCCGATCGCGGCGAGCGCCGGAACGGTGCCGAGACCGAAGCCGAGCATCGCGATGCCCCCGGCCGCCGCATGGCCCGTCGCCATCGCGACGAGCAGCGCGGCGTAGAGGAAGCCGCAAGGCAGGAGGCCGAGAACGAGACCGAGCAAAAGACCGTGCAAGCCGAGAAAGCGTCCGGGCGCGGCGCGGAGGATCGGCCCGATCGCGCGGGCGATGAACGCGCCGAGGCCGCCGCCGAAACTCATAACGGGGAAGGGTGTGCGCAGCGATAGGAAGGCGCCGAGCCCTTTCAGCCCTTGCAGCAGAAAGGCGAGCGCTGCAAGCCCCAGCAGCAATGCGGTGGCATCGCGAAACGGGCTGACCGCGATGAGCGAGCCGCCGAGCCCGCCCGCGGCCGCGCCAAGCGCGCTATAGGTGAGAATCCGGCCGAAATGATAGGCGGGCAGAAGGCCGGCGCTCAGCCGGCGAATTCTCGGTGCCGAGCCCGCATCGCCGAGCTGCATCAGAACGAAGGGGCCGCACATCGGGCCGCAATGGGCGACCCCGCCGGCCAGCCCGGTGAGGAACAAGGCTAGAATGATCGCCGAGAGCGCCTGCGGATCGCCCGACCCGCAAAGCGCTGCGACGGCGGCGAAGAGACCTTGATCGTGAAGGAGATCATGCACCTTGCCACTCAATCGTCCCGCGATCGATGGCGCCATGATCTGGATCAAGGCTCTTCCGCGGGCCCTGGTCTCGCCAAGGTCTCCGCGTCGACAGCGCGGAGCGCTATTTCAGCGGCGCGCCGCCGGGCTTGCTGAGCCAGACCCAGGCCTTGTTCTTCGGGTCGTAGGTCGTGACCGTCGAGGATTCGGGACCGAGGCCGCGCTGCGGATATTTCTTGAAGTCGTAGACGCCGTCGACACCGTCAAAGCCGGTCAGATTGGCGATGAAGTCCTTGAGTTGCGCGCTCGTTGCGTTGGTGCCGAGCTTGCGCAGGCCGGCGACGACGATGAGGCCGGCATCCCAGGAGGTCGCAACCATGTTGTCGGCCTTGAGGTTGCGCTCTTTCAGGATCCCATACATCTCGTGCTGCGCCTTTTCCATCGCCGGGTCGAGCTGAAGCACGCCGTCATGCTCGGGGAAGAGAGCCGAGGCGAGGATGAGCTGCTTCGGCAGGAAGCTCTCCCATTGCGCCATCGAGGCGAAGGTCTGGTTGCCGCTGGTCGGCGCCACCGGGATGTCGAGCCCCGCCTGGATCATGCCCTTGAACACCGTCGCCGCCGGCGCGCCCGTCACCCAGGCGATCAGCGCCTGCGCGCCCGAGCCCTTGATGCGCTCGATCTGCGCGGCGACGCTGATATCGGACGGGTTGAAATGCTCGTGGATGACCTTGGTCATCGCGCCCTTGTTCTCGGGATAGTTCAACACCGCATCGATCGAGCGATCGCCGTCCTGCCCGCTCGCATCGGTCGTGTCGAGTACCGCGAGCTTCGTCCAGCCCTTCATGCGGTAATAGCGGATGACGGCCGCGATCTGATCGGCCGAATCGGCGCTCGTCGAGAAGGTGTAGCTGCCGGGCTTGGGATGGATCGCGGGCGAGAGGCAGTAATGCACCGGCCCCGCCTGCATCAGCGGCGCCATGGCGAGGCACATGCCGACGAGGCTCGACCCCATGATCACGGCGGGACGCGCGGCGATCGCCTCCGTGGCAAGCTGAACCGCGGTTTGCGGGCTCGACTGGTCGTCGCGGAAATTGAACTGCAATTGCTTGCCTTGAATGCCGCCCGTGCGGTTGACATAGGCGGCCAGCGCCTCGAGCGTGTCCTTCTGTCCGAGGCCGACGAAAGAGGCGCCGCCCGTGAGCGGAACCACGACGGTGATTTCGTAATTGTCGGCGGCGCGCGCCGCGACCGGCAGCTGTGCGAGCACTGCCCCGACCGCGATGGCCAAGAGCTTTGTTGGGTAACGCATCGACGTCTCCTTCCCCCTCCGAGGTTCATCCGATTTGGCGCCTAATTTGGCGGGTCTCGGCCGCGAAGCCAAGGCGAATGAGCGGGCGAGCCATGCCATATCGCGCGGAAAGCCCATGGCGGCGGCGCTTGACGGCCTCCGCGCGGGCGGAGGATGGTGGGGGCGAGAAGTCCAGGGGCGAGACGGAGCAGAGATGACATCAGGAGAGATGCGCTCGACACGGGCGGTTCTATCGTTGCGCGAGCCGCGTGCGCCGATCTACGGCAAGAACGCGATGATCGTCTCGGGCCATTCCGCCGCGAGTCTTGCCGGAATTGCCGTCCATCGCCGCGGCGGCAATGCGGTCGATGCGATGATCGCCGCTTCGGCGACGCTTGCCGTCGTCCTGGGTCATGCGACCTCCATCGGCGGTGACTGCTTTATCCTTTTCCGCGAGGGCGCGACCGGCCGGACCTTCGGCCTCAACGCCTCGGGCATGGCGCCGCAAGGTGCGACGCCCGAGCGCTTCGCCGAGGGCATGAAGGCGCAAGGCCCGCTCGCGCCGGTGGTGCCGGGGCTGGTGCGCGCCTGGGAGGCGATGCATCGCCGCTTCGGCCGCTTGCCGTGGAAGGAGCTTTTCGCCGACGCGATCGAGCTCGCCGAAGGCCATCCGATCTCGGCCGTGCTGGCGGCGCGGATCGCCGAGAGCCGCAAGGCGCTCGCCGCCGATCCCGGCTGCGCTGCGCTTTATCTCCCAGACGGCAAGCCGATCGGAGCGGGCGAGACATTGCGTCAACCGGAGCTCGCGGCGACGCTCCGCCGCATCGCCGCGGATGGCGCCGATGAGTTCTACAAGGGCGAGACGGCGCAGCGCATCGCCACCCATTTCGCCGCGCGCGGCGGTCTCTTGCGCGCCGCGGATCTCGCCGCTTTCGCGCCGCTGTGGGTCGAGCCGGCGGCGACGCTCTATCGCGGCCATCGCATTCTGGTCATGCCGCCCAATTCCTATGGCAGCCTCCTGCTGATGCAGCTCAACGGCCTATCGGTGCTGGAGCGCAGCGCGCTCACCGCCGATCCGGCGCGGCGCATCGGCTATCAGATGCGCGCGATGAAGGCTGCTTTCGCCTGGGGCGTACCGCTGATCGCCGATCCCGTCGCGGCGGCCGATTCGGTCGCGCAAATGCTCGGTGTCGAGATGACCACGCGTCTGCAGCAAGCCGTGCTGGGGACGGCGCCTTCGACGAAGATTCCCGATCGCGCCGGCACGTCTTGCCTCTTGGTCGCCGATGCGGCGGGCAATGCGATTTGTGTCGTACAAAGCGTCTTCAGCGTCTTCGGTAGCGTCTTTCGCGATCCCGCGACGGGGATCCTCTTCAACAATCGCATGGCGGGCTTCACCCATTTACCGGGCAAGCTCAACACGGTGGCGCCGGGCAAGCGCCCGGCACATACGCTCTGCCCGGTAATGATCGAGCGCGACGGTCGCGTGCGCTACGTGGTCGCGAGCCCCGGCGGCCTCAGTCAGACCGTGACGAACACGCAAGTGTTGGGGCGGCTCATCGATGACGAGCTCGACGTCGCGGCCGCCGTCGAGGCGCCGCGCTGGTGCAACACGGCGAGCGGCGATTTCCTGCTCGAGCCGGAATTGCCCGAGGCTTTCGTTCCGGCGCTCGCCGAGATGGGCCACAAAGCAAGGCGCGCCGAGGATTCCTTCTTCTACGGCTCGGCCAAGGCGATCGAGATACTGCGCTCGGGCAATTTCGCCGGCGCCGGCGATCACCGGCGCGAGGCCTTCGCGCTCGGGTATTGAGCTGGGGCGTCTGAAAGAGAGCTCGTCATTGCGAGAAAGCGGAGCGACGAAGCAATCCAGGGTTC
>CAYMNX010000021.1:0-3003 GCA_964391905.1 uncultured Rhizobiaceae bacterium | reverse complement strand
CCGCGGCGAGGCTCGCGTCGGGCGAGCCGACGGCGATGGTCCGAATTCCAGCGGGTCCCCAACCTTGAGCGACGGCGAGGCGCTTGATGAGCCATTCCGGGAGCCCGCCCGTGCTCGCGCCCGAGATGAGTTTGCCCTTCAGATCCGCCACGGACTTAATCGGGGAATCGGCCGTGACGATGACGGAAAAGTTGCGCGGCGCGCCGGTGAGCGCCGCCACGGCGATGACGGGCGCGCCCTTGACGGCCAGTGCGGCGCCCGGGCTGCCGGCAAGGCCGAAATCGAGGCTGCCCGAGGTCAGTCCCTGCTGCAACTTCGCCTCGCCGGTCATGGTCGTGATCTCGACCTCGAGGCCGTATTTGGCGAAGAAGCCCTTTTCGATACCGATATCGAGCGGGACGAAGGACCATTGCGTTCCGACGGCTTTGCCGGCGTGGATTTTGTCTGCCGCGGCGGCGGGTGAGACCGCGGCACAGAAGAATGCGGCGGCGAGCAGGAGCGGCGCCCGCCGGGACCGCGTATCGAATTTCTTCATGTGCTCAGGGCTTCACCGGCAGGAATTGGGTCGTGAAGAGCTGATCATTGTTCGGCTTCGCATCGAGAATGCCCATCTCGACCCAGGATTCCTTCAAGACTTCGACGGCCTCGGGATCGAAGACGCCGTCGCGCGACAGCATCGATAGCTCCGAATCATAGGTCCGGTCCATGACTTTTGGATCCTGGTGCAGCACCCGCGTCGCGATCTCCGTGGTGGCGGCCTTGTTGGCGTGGACATAGGCGATCGTCGCGAATATTCCCTTGAGGAAGCGCTCGACGAGCTCCGGATGGTTTTGCACGAAATCCTTCCGCGTCGAGACGACCTGCGTGATGAAGCGCGGCGCATATTGCTCCATATTCGTGATGATGCGGCCGCGTTTTTGCTCTTCGAGCATGAGGCCCGCCTCGGTCGCGCCCATGAAACCGTCAACGGCATGGGTCAGCGTCGCGGCAAGGCTTGCCTCGAAGCCGCCGGTGGTCGTGGTGCGAATCCCGTGCACGCCCCAGCCCTCCTTGAGCGAAAGGCGCTTGATGAGCCATTCCGGCAAAGAGCCGGACGTCGCGGTGGAGAGCAGCCGGCCTTTCAGGTCCTTGACCGTCTTGATGTCCGAATCCGCGGCGACGTTGACCGAGAAGTTGCGCGGCGCGCCGGCGTAGGCGGCGACCGCGATGGCGGGCGAGCCTTTGACGGCAAGCGCCATCGAGGTGCCGCTCGCAAGCCCGATATCGATGCTGCCCGCAATCAGGGCTTGCTGAAACTTGGCATCGCCCGGCAGCACCGAGATCTCGACATCGAGTCCGTATTTGCTGAAGATCCCCTGCTCGACGCCGATATCGAGCATGGTATAGACCCACAAGACATTGATCGCCTTGCCGGCATGGATCTTGTCGGCGGCCTGCGTCGGCGCGATCCCCGCGGCAAGGAGCAGCGTCACAGCGAGGGCGATGGCCTTCGCGACGATCGGTTTCGACATCGCTCGCCTCGCGCTTAGGGTTTCACCGGCAGGAATTTTGTGGTGAAGAGCTGATCATTCGCCGGCTTCTCGGTGAGAATGCCCATGCCGACGAAAGAATCCTTGATTACCTCGACGGCTTGGGGATCGAAATGGCCATCGCTCTCGAGCATCGAGATCTCGTAATCATAGGTCCGGTTCATCACCGCAGGGCTTTGGTGCAAAACGCGGGTCGCGATCTCCGTCGTCTTCTCCTTGTTCGCTTTCATGAAAGCGATCGAGGCGAAAAAACCTTTGAGGAAGCGCTCGACCACATCGGGTTTCTCGGTCACGAGCTGCTTGCGCGCAAAGACGACATGGGTGTGGAATTTCGGCGCGTATTTCTCCATGCCGACGAGGACCTTGCCTTCGCCGCGCTCCTCAAGCAGGTAGCCGCCCTCGGTCGCCCCCATGAATCCGTCGATCTGCTTCGTCTTCAATGCGGGAACGGACGCGTCGAATCCACCGAGAGTCGCGATTCTCACGCCATCCGTGCCCCAGCCTTCCTGAACCGAGAGGCGATGCACCAGCCAATCGGTGAGCGAGCCCTTGGTCGTAACAGAGAGGAGCTTACCCTTCAGATCCTTGACGCTCTTGATCGGGCTGTCGGCGGCGACGATGACGGAGATGTTGCGCGGCTCGGCCGCGAAAGCGGCAACCGCGATCACCGGCGAGCCTTTGACGGCGAAGGCCATGGAGGGGCCGCTGCCGAGGCCGAAATCGAGGCTGGCGGAAGCGAGAGCCTGCTGCAGCTTCGCATCGCCGGTAAGGGCGCTAATCTCGACGTCGAGCCCGTATTTCGCGAAGATTCCTTCCTCGACGCCGACATCGAGCGGAACGAAAGCCCACGCCGTGTTCACCGATTTTCCGGCACGGACCTTGTCCGCGGCCGCGGTCGGCGAAAGCGCGCTGCCGATTAGCACGGCGGATAGGAGGGCAACACCTGTGAGCACGGTACCGAGTTTCATCGCAGCTTCGCCTTAAGGTTTCACGGGCAGAAATTTGGTGGTGAAGAGTTGGTCGTCGCGCGGCTTTTCGGTGAGGATCCCCATGCCGATGAACGACTCCTTTAGCACTTCGACCGCCTGCGGATCAAAATGTCCGTCGGTCTCCAGCATCGAGATTTCGTAGTCCCAGGTCCGGTTCATCACCGTGGGACTCTGATGAAGGATGCGCGTGGCGATCTCGGTGGTTTTTTCCTTATTGGCTTTCATGAACGCGATCGATGCGAAAAAGCCCTTGAGGAAGCGGTCGACGCGATCGGGGTTTTCCTTGACGATCTTTTGGCTCGCGAAGACGACATGGGTGTGGAATTTCGGCGCGTATTTCTCCATGCCCACGATGATCCGGCCCTCTTTCCGCTCTTCCAGCAGATAGCCCGCCTCGGTCGCCACCATCATGCCGTCGATCTGCTTGGTGCGAAGCGCGGCCATGAAGGATTCGAACGAGCCGAGCGCGGTTGTGCGCACCGCGT
>CAYMNX010000020.1:0-4358 GCA_964391905.1 uncultured Rhizobiaceae bacterium | reverse complement strand
GAGAATGTCGTCGCGCGGCACGATCGCTTGGCCGAAGCGACGCGCCGCGCCGTGCGCCATTGGGGCCTCGAGATCCTCTGCGCCGATCCCCAGGCCTATGCGAGCGCGCTCACGGCGATTCTCGTGCCCGAGGGCGTCAATGCCGATGCGGTGCGCGGCGTCATCCTCGATCGCTTCGATGTCTCGCTCGGCGCCGGGCTCGGCAAGGTTGCGGGCAAGGTCTTCCGCATCGGCCATCTCGGCTGGATCAATGATCTGATGCTGGTCGGCGCCATCGCCGGCGTCGAGATGGGATTGGCCGCGGCGGGGGTGAAGCATCAAAGCGGCGGCGTGCAAGCGGCGATGGATTACCTCGTCGGCAATTCCGCCGCCCATGGACGTTGAGGCCTTTGCCGCGCGGCTGATCGCGGCGCGCCAAAGCGGCGCGCGGATCGCCACCCTCGGCCAAGATGAAGCGCCGGCCAGCGCCGCCGCGGCCTATGCCGTGCAAGAGGCGATCCTGCGCCGGCTCGGCCTCGGCATCGTCGCGTGGAAAGCGGGCGCAGCGAGCGCGGCGGCGGAGCCGCAGGCAGCACCCATACTCGCCGATCGCGCACAGCCAAGCCCCGCGCGCTTCGCGCTGCCGCCCCATGCGTTGCGCACGGTCGAAGCGGAGCTCGCCTTCAGCTTTGCCCGCGATCTCCCGCGCCGCGCGGCGCCCTATGGCGAGGACGAAGTCTGGGATGCGATTGCGGCGCTGCATGTCGCGATCGAGGTATTGGAATCGAGCTTCGTCGACCGCCGCACGGTGCCGGAGATCGCGCCGCTCGCCGATCTGCAGAACAACGGCGCGTTCTGCTACGGCCCGCCGCTCGACCCGTGGCGTCAGTTCGATGTGCTGAAGCCGCAAGCGGTGCTGCTCATTAACGGCCGGGCGGTGCGGCGCGCGAATGCGGGCACGCCGGGCGGGCATCCGCGCCGCTTGCTGACTTGGCTCGCCAATCACGCGGCCGAGCGCGGACACCCGCTCGTGAAGGGCGATATCGTCACGACCGGGAGCCATACCGGGCTTTACGACGCGCCTCCCGGCGCGCAGGTCACCGCCCGCTTTGAAGGGATCGGCGAAGCCACCCTGACCTTCACTGCCTGACTGCGTTTGTAAGGCTTGACTTACCGTAAGCTTAGACTTACGCTAAGCCATGGCTCAGCTATCGAACGTGGTCACGGCCCTCGCCGATCCGACCCGCCGCCAGATCTTCGAGCACTTGGCCGAGGGGCCGCAATCGGTCGGCGCGCTCGCGCTCAAAATGCCGATCAGCCGCCCCGCCGTGTCGCAGCATCTGCGCGTCTTGAAAGAAGCCGGCCTCGTTTCCGACCGCGCCGAAGGCACGCGGCGCGTCTATCAGATCGACCCTGCCGGCCTCGGCATCATCCGCCAATGGCTCGACCGCTTCTGGGATCGCGCGCTCGAAGCGTTTCAAGCCGAAGCCGACAAGGACGCGTCGCTCGCCGAGAAAGCAGAGGAGAGGGAATGAGCGCAACCATCGTCCCGGCGCCGATACGAAAAGAAATCCGCGTCAAAGCATCGCCCGCGCGTGCTTTCGAGATCTTCACCGCCGGCATGAGCAAATGGTGGCTCAAGAGCCACAGCATCAGCCCGACGAAATCGCCGATCAAAGATATCGTGATCGAGCCGCGCGCCGGCGGCCGCTGGTTCGAGCGCGGCGAGGATGGCAGCGAATGCAGCTGGGGCAAGGTGCTGGCGTGGGAGCCGCCGCAACGCCTCCTCCTCGCCTGGCAGATCGACGGACAGTTCCGCTTTGACCCGTCGCTCATCACCGAAGTCGAGCTGCGCTTCACGGCCGAAGGCAGCGGCACCGTGGTCGAGCTCGAACATCGCCAGCTCGAGCGATTGGGCGATAAATCGGCGGAGATTCGCAAGCTGTTCGATTCGGACTGCGGCTGGAGCGGCCTGCTCGAAGGCTTTGCCCGGGAAGCTGCCTAATCGCGACGGCGTTCGGCGGCCATCTCTGCCAAAGAGATCTTTTCAGTTGAAAGGGAGGAGAGGATGGAACTTTACACGAGCCCGATTTCACCGATGAGCAAGCGCGTGCGCATCACCGCGGCGGAGCTCGGCATTCCGCTCGATTTGAAGAACCTCGATTTCGCCGCCGAAGAGAATCGCACGCCGCAATACCTTGCGCTCAATCCCATGGGCAAGATCCCGACCTTGACCGACGGCGATCTCGCCTTGTGGGAGTCGGCGGCGATCATGTGCTATCTCGCGCGCCAGAAAGGCGGTTCGATTTCTCCCGAAGACCCTTGCGGCCATGCCGAGATGCTGCGCTGGCTCTTCTTCTGCTCGTGCCATATCGATCCCTACTTCACGACGCTGGTACTGGAGCGCTTCATCAAGGGACGGCAAGGAGCGCCCGAGGACGAAGCGCAAACGAAAGCGGCGGAGCGATGGCTCGCGCGCTTTCTGCCGGTCCTCGAGCAGCAGCTGGCGCGGCAATCCCACGTTGCCGGCGCCTTCGGCCTCGCCGATATCGCCTTGGGCTGCACGATCGAGCTTTCGCCGCTGCTGCGCTATGACCTGGCGCCCTATCCCAATCTTCGGGCTTGGCTCGAGCGACTGCAGGCGCGGCCGACCTGGCAGTGAGGTCGGCCGGGCGGCGGTCCCCTTGTGCATGGTTGGGCGAGGGCATTGCGGGGATAACGCGAAATCCGTTTGATTGACCAGCGGCTTTTCTGCAGACGATCGGTGGAAAAGCCGCGGCGCTGAATGTGGGTATCATCCGCTTTGCTCGGCTTGGTGGGAGCGACTAAAGTCGCTGCCATGGCCGACGACATCGCAAAGAGCCTCTTTCCCGAGGATATGAAGAGCGCCGCACGCACGGGCATTCTGCCGTTCCAGGCGATCAACAACATGCTGCGCGAGCATGAGATCTTGTCGACGGTCGAAATTCAGCCCGATCAGGTGCAGCCGGCGAGCATCGACTTGCGGCTCGGTTCCACCGCCTATCGCGTGCGCGCGAGCTTCCTGCCCGGGCCCGATGCGACCGTGCTCGATAAGATGCAGCAGCTCGACGCCTATCCGATCGATATCAGCGGCGGCGCCGTCCTCGAAAAGGGCTGCGTCTATGTCGTGCCGCTCTTGGAGCAGCTCCATCTCAAAAGCGGCGTCATCGCTTTCGCCAACCCCAAGAGCTCGACCGGCCAGCTCGACATCCTGACGCGCCTCATCGGCGATCGCTCGGGCGGCTTCGATCGGCTCGACCGCAACTATCAGGGCCCGCTCTATGTCGAGATCGCACCGCGCACCTTCAGCGTGGTCGTCAGGACCGGCACGCGCCTCAATCAACTGCGTTTCCGCCGCGGCTCGCCGGTGATCGCGGCAAGCGAGCTGCAGCGCCTCCACGAGACCGGCCAACTGGTTTTCGCCGAAACCACCGAGCAGAATTTCACCGACCGCAAGATGCTGCGCCTCTCGGTCGATCTTCACGGCGGCGGCAAGGGCGGCCTCATCGGCTATCGCGCGAAGAAGCATACGGATCGCATCGATCTCGAGAAGATCGCGCATTACGAGCCGCTCGATTTCTGGGAGCCGATCTACTATCACCGCGATCCGCCGCTGATCCTCGATCCCAACGACTTCTACATCCTCGTCACCAAGGAAGCGGTGCGGATCCCGCCCGACTACGCCGCCGAGATGGTGGCCTACGACACCTCCGTCGGCGAGTTCCGCGTCCATTATGCCGGCTTCTTCGATCCGGGCTTTGGCTGGGGCGATGCGGTCAGCAAGGCCGTGCTGGAGGTGCGCTCGCATGAGGTGCCCTTCACTTTGGAGGACGGCCAGACCGTCGGCTGGCTGCAATACGAGCGGATGGCGGGCAAGCCCGATCGCCTCTACGGCGCCGGGCTGAAATCCAACTATCAGGGCCAAGGATTGGCTTTGGCCAAGCAATTCCAGGCTTTTCGGGGGTAGTCGGCGATAACCTTTTCTTAATCTTCCTTCACCATAGTTAAGCAAGGTGAACCGGCGCTAGTCGGGGCTTGCGGCTCCATGGCACTCGCGCCGATACTGAGCAACCATCCTTTTCGGGCGTCATCCTTGGGCAAGATCGAAGCCAGCCTCAACCGTCAGACCGTCGCGATCGTCGATGACCGCGCGACCAATCGCAAGATATTGGAGCGCCTTGCGGCCACCCTGACCGATAGCATCGAGGTCGAGGTTTTCGATCATCCGCTAAAGGCGCTCGATGCCGCGGCCAAAGCGCCGCCCGATCTTCTCATCACCGACTTCAACATGCCGGAGCTCGACGGCGCCGAGTTCATCCGCCGCGTTCGTGCCATTCCGGCTTGCGCCGACGTGCCGG
>CAYMNX010000019.1:0-14785 GCA_964391905.1 uncultured Rhizobiaceae bacterium | reverse complement strand
TCAAGGATGCGTTGCCCCAGGCCGAGGTCACCGGCATCGCCGCCGATGCGGCGACCGCCGACGGCGCCGAGGCGATTTTCGCCAGCGCCGGCCGGATCGACATCCTCGTCAACAATCTCGGCATTTTCGAGCCGAAACCGTTCTTCGAGATTCCGGATGAGGATTGGCGGCACCTTTTCGAGACGAATGTGTTGAGCGGCGTGCGCTTCGCGCGCCGCTATGGTCAGCAAATGCGCGAGCGCCAATGGGGCCGCATCCTCTTCATTTCGAGCGAATCGGCTCTCAACATCCCGCTCGAAATGATTCATTACGGCATGACCAAAACGGCGCAGCTCGCGATCTCGCGCGGTCTTGCGATCGAGCTCGCCGGCACCGGCGTCACCGTGAATGCGGTTCTGCCCGGGCCTACGCGCACCGAGGGCGTCGAGACCTACCTCGAAGATCTCGCGCGCCAAGCGGGCAAGACGCTGACGCAAATCGAGAAAGAGTTTTTCACGAATGCCCGGCCGACTTCGCTCACCCGACGCTTCGCCAAGCCCGAGGAGGTCGCCAATCTCGTTGTCTATCTCGCCAGCCCCAAAGCCGCGGCGACCACGGGCGCCGCGCTCCGCGTCGATGGCGGCGTCGTCAATTTCATCGCGTGACGACGGATCGCTGCCATGGAAGCGTCCGGAAAGCAGGCGGTCGAAACTGCGCTCGACGAGCGCGGCGCCGCACCGCACATCGTCATCATCGGGGCTGGCTTCGGCGGGCTCGAAGCAGCGGTGGCATTGGCGCGGGCGCCGGCGCGGGTCACGATCATCGACGCGCATAACTACCATCTTTTCCAGCCGCTGCTTTATCAGGTCGCGACCGCGGCTCTGTCGCCGGCCGATATCGCCGCGCCCATCCGCCACATCCTGTCGCAGCAAAAGAATGCGCATGTCGTGCTCGGCCGGGTGACGGGCATCGATGCACAGAACCGCCTCGTCCGGCTCGACGGTCGCACCATCCCCTACGAATACCTCATCGTCGCGACCGGCGCGCAGCATGCCTATTTCTCGCATGACGAATGGGCGGCCTTTGCGCCGGGCTTGAAGACGATCGACGATGCAACGCGGCTGCGGCGCAAGATTCTCCTTGCTTTCGAGATGGCCGAGAACCAACCGGATCTGGACGAGCGCCGGCGGCTAACGAGCTTCATCGTGATCGGCGGCGGTCCGACGGGGGTCGAGCTTGCGGGCGCCATTGCCGAGCTCGCCAAATCGACTCTGGCCGCGGATTTCCGTGCGATTGATCCGACGATGTCACGCATCGTTCTGGTCGAAGCCGGGCCGCGCATACTCCCGAGTTTTCCCGAGCGGCTTTCCGCCGTGGCGAAGCGCGATCTGGAACGGCTCGGCGTCGAGGTGCGCGTCAACGCGCCGGTCACGGATTGCGACGCCGACGGCGTCACCACATCGGCCGGGCGCATCAATGGCCGCACCATCATCTGGGCCGCGGGCGTCGCCGCATCGCCCGCCGCCCAGTGGTTGCAAGCGCCGCACGACAACGCGGGTCGGGTCGAAGTCGAGGCCGATTTATCCGCGCCGGGCCATCGAGAGATTTTCGTGATCGGCGATGCGGCGCGCGTGCTCGATGCCAAGGGCAAGCTGCTGCCGGGCGTCGCGCCGGTCGCGAAGCAAGAAGGGAAATACGTCGCCGCGCTTTTGAAGGCGCGGATCGCCGGGCGCGCCGCGCCGCCGGCCTTCCGCTATCGCGATCTCGGCAATCTCGCGACCATCGGGCGCTCCGCCGCGGTCGTCGATTTTGGCTTCGTCCGGCTCACCGGCTACATCGCCTGGATCGCTTGGAGCATCGCCCATATTTATTTTCTCATCGGCTTTCGTAACCGTCTCGCGGTGGCGCTCAATTGGCTCTGGGCCTATTTGACTTACCAACGCGGCGCCCGTCTCATCACCGACGTCTGAATGGGAACGCTTCCGGCGAAAGCGGTTGCGCCTCTGCTATTCCATCACCATCGCGGTTTCGGCATTCCTGGCGGGCGGCTTCTTGAAGACGACAAGCAGCGGAATGACGATAAGCGTTGCGATCAATAGGAACTTGTAATCGTCGATATAGGCAATAATCTGTGCCTGCCGCGTGACCATGGCGTCGAGCGCAGCGCGGCCGGCGGCGGTCATCGGATTCCAGAATTGCGCGATCGTCGGATCCTCGAAGGCGCGGTTGACGGCCGTGACGTGCTGCGCGATGTCGGCATGATTGATTTGCGTGTTTTGCGTCAGCAGACTGTTCACCACCGAAATGCCGGCACTCGAGCCGATATTGCGCGAGAGGTTGTAGAGTCCCGCGCCCTCGGTCCGCTGTTCCGGCGGCAGCGTCGATAGCGTCACGACGCTGAGCGGCACGAAGATGAAGCCGAGGCCGACGCCCTGAACAATGCCGACAACGATGATCGTCATCGGCGAGACATCAGGCGTCCACCCCGTCATCGCGTAGAAGGACCAGGCTGTGAGCGCGAGGCCGGCCGCGAGCAGGAGGCGGGTGTCGAGCCGTCCGACCATCCGTCCGACGATCATCATCGCCGCCATCGTGCCGACACCGCGCGGTCCCATGACGATGCCCGACGTCACGACGGGATAGTTCATCAGGCCTTGCAGATAAGGCGGCTGCAGCGCGAGCGAGGCGTAATAGGTAAGGCCGACGATGATGATGAAAAGCATGCCGGCTGCGAAATTGCGGTCTCGAAAGAGCGCAGGCCTCACAAAGGGCGTATCCGACGTGAACATGTGAACGAGGAAGAGATAAAATGCCGATCCGGCGACGATCGCCTCGATGACGATCTCGCTGGAGCCGAACCAGTCGAGCTCTTCGCCACGGTCGAGCAGCACTTGCAAGGCGCCGATGGCGAGGCTCAAGGTTCCGAAACCAAACCAATCGAGCTTGGCCCGGGAATTTCCCGTGGTTTCGGGGAGGAAAGTTGCCATGCCGATGAAGGTGAGAATGCCGATCGGCAGGTTGATGTAGAAGACGTAGCGCCAGCTATAGCTTTCGGTTAGCCAGCCGCCGATGACCGGCCCGAGGATGGGTCCGACCATCACGGCAACGCCGAACAACCCCATCGCAGACCCTTGCTTTTCCGGCCGGTTTATATTGAGCAGCACGGATTGCGAGAGCGGAACGAGCGCCGCGCCGAAGACGCCCTGCAGAATCCGGAACAGCACGACCTCGACGAGGGATTGAGCCATGCCGCAGAGCATCGAGGCGACGGTGAAGCCGGCGACGGAAGCGAGAAAGAGTCGCTTCAGCCCAAACCGGCTGGCAAGGAAGCCGGTCGGCGGGGTCATGATCGCCGCGGCGGCGATGTAAGACGTCAGCACCCACGCGATCTCGTCCTGGCTCGCCGAGACGCTCCCCTGCATATAGGGCAATGCGACATTGGCGATCGTAGTGTCGAGAGCCTGCATGAGGGTCGCAAGGATGACGCAGACGGTGATTGCCGCCCGGTTGCTCTCACCTGTCGCATGCGTTGCAGCCATCACGCTCCTCGTCCGGAGCCGCCGAACAGGGCCGTCAGGAAATGCGGCAAGCCTCGCGCATGACCCGTATCGACATCGACTTCGGCGCTCATCCCGGCACGCAGCGGGGGCAAGTTTTTATCGCTGGTGTCGACACGCACGCGCATCGGGATCCGCTGGACAACCTTTACCCAGTTGCCGCTGGTGTTCTGCGCCGGCAGTAGCGAGAATTCCTGAGCCGCCGCCGGGCTGATGCTTTCGACCGTGCCGCGCCATTCCGCGTTCGGATAGGTATCCACCGTCACCGTCACCGGTTGTCCGGGGCGTACATAGGTCAGCTCCGTTTCCTTCGGATTCGAGTCGACCCAGACATGATCGGTGGCGACCAGATAGAATGCGGTCGCCGAAGCGGCGAGATACTTGCCGGGTGCAATCGACGGCACGTTCGTCACGATGCCGGCAAACGGCGCCTTGACCACGGTATGGTCAAGCTGGCGCGCCGCCTCATCGCGTTGCGCCAAAGCCTCCAGATAGCGCGGCTGCTGCTCGACCGGCATGGCGACATCGCCGCTGAGATTGGCCGCGATGGCGGCGAGCTGGTGATTGAGAGAGGCGAGCTTCTGCTGCGCGTTTTGCAGATTCCGGTGCGCCTCATCGAATGCCGCTTGCGAAGCGACATGTGCGCTCAGAAGATTTTCGGAGCGATGAAATTGGACGGTGTAGTAGTCGACGTCGTTCTGCGCCTGCGCGATCTGCGCCTGCATATCCCGATAATTCGCCTTTTCCGAATTCAGATCGTTCCGGACGATGCCGATTTGCGCCTCGGCTCGCGCCAGCGCCAACCGAAACGGGAGATCGTCGAGGCGATAGAGAACTTGACCGGCCACGACATGCTGGTTCTCCGTGACGTCGACTTCCTTGACAATTCCTGAGACGTCGGTCGAGACGCCGACCTTGTCGGCTTCGACATAGGCGTCGTCCGTCGACATCACCTGGCCGCCCGTTACATACCAATAGGCGCCGAGAATGAGGACGAGGGGCAGCAATAAGAACAACGCCCAACGCAGCCAGCGCCTAGACGACGGTCGCGGCGCTTTCCCGGGCGCCACGGGCTGGTCGGTCAACGCATGCAGCGGCGCTCGCGGCGCTTTGGATCGCGGCGCCGGCGCCTCGGCCGTATCAACGTCCGAAGCCCTTCCCTGATTGCCCTGCATCGAATCTCCCCGACACTGAATGCACAGGCGCTATAGATGTTTATGAATGCTGCAAATGAAAATTCTAAATCTATTGCATTCTGTAATGAGCAAAATTCAAGAATGCACTCATTCGTGATTGAGACGGTTTGGACGCAGCCCTCAGCTATTGGATGGTCGCGGCGGCCGTGCTCAAAGGCGGTATTGCTCTCGTGTCTAGTTCGCCGCTCCGGTCTGCGGCGGCTTCGTGCCGACTTCCTGATAATAGCGGGCGGCGCCCGAATGCAGCGGAATCGTAATGCCGCTGAGCGCGTTTTCGATGCGGATGCGCTTGCCGGCAGGATGGCCACTATCGAGAAGCCGCCGCGTCGAATCCTGCCATAGCGCCTTGGTGATGCCGTAGACAAGATCGTCGGGCAACGCGGCACTCACGACAAAGAGTGCCGGCATCGCCACGGTCGCGGTCTCGGCGTCGATGCTCGGATAGGTCCCGCCGGGAATGATGGCCGGGAGGAAGCCGAATTGGCGCGTGAGCTTGTCGCGCGTCGTGGCGGGGATCGGCAATAGCCGGATCTCCTCCATCGAGGCCGCGTCCGCGATCGCCGGGACCGGGTAGCCGCCGATCAAGAAAAATGCATCGATGCCGTCCTTCTCAAGCAAGCCGACCGCCTCCGAGAGGCGGGGGTACTGCGCCTTCACCGCGCATTCCGAGAGACCGATCGCGTCGAGCACGAGGCGAGCCGAAGCAAGCGTTCCCGAGCCCGGTTCACCGAGTGATACGCGCCTGCCCTTGAGATCGGCGAGGGTGCGGAGCTTTGCGTCATTGCGGGTGACGATATGGATTGCCTCGGGATAGAGGGTTGCCACGGCGCGCAAGTTGCGCAACGGTCCCATCTTGGCGAGGAGCGCGGCACCATTCTCTGGCAGCGTCTTGCTACCCCGACATGCTTTGACCAGAGGCGCCTTGCCATGATAGGCCCAGCTGGCGATATCGGCTTGGATGAAGGCGGCATCGAGCTGACCCGTGCCGATCGCCACGGCATTGCTGATCGAGCCTTGCGTTGCCTGGGCGACGGCCACGAGTCCTTCGACGCCGCAACTGCCGCCGCGCGCGCAATCCCGAGAGCCAGGTGGCTTGCTAATCGCATTGGCGATCTCGGCGCCGATCACGAAGTAGGTGCCGCTGGTCGCCGCCGTACCGATGCGGAAGAAGCGCGGCGCTTGGTCCGCGATCGCGAAAGGCACCGCGCCGGCAAGGATCCCCATGGAAGGGAGAAGTACCGATAAGGCGACAAGCGGCGCGGTCAAGATTCCACGCCGCCGCCTCGTTCGCTCGCGCCTCGTTCGGTTCATGCGGCTGATCATCCGCGTCTTCTACAAGAAACGGATCAGCCATGTTTTTTCTTCCGCATGCGGTCGCGAAAAATCTCACGCTCGCGCCTGTTTGCCGTAGCGTCTGGATGTGAATAGGGAAACAACAGGCGATGCAAGGCATGCTTGCCGTCTGCGAATCGCGGGAGCCGCCATGCGGCTGCAAGTCAAAACGACCCTGAAAACGGGTGCCGCAAGTATTGTTACTGCTGCCACAGTAGAAAGACCTTGCGCAGCGGCGGAGTTATTGCCGCAGCGCAGGAATTTTCTTGTCCGTTCCACGAAAAGGATTAAGTGGCTGTCGGGGTGCTGCCGGCAAGTTTCGTGATCACTTTTTGCGGCAATTACTCGGCGCGACATCGAACAAACGGCCGCTGGAGAACATTTCGATGGTGGTAGAGGTTATCAGACTGGTCGCCGCCGCGACGCGAACGGAGAAGGTGCCGATGTCCGTCAGGACCCGGCAGCGCCTTGAGGTTTGGATTGCCGGCCTTTTTCTACTGATTCTAGTACTGATCGGAGCGGCGTTGCCCTATCTGTGACCGGCATCGGCGTGCTCGCTGCGGCAAGGCCGCGCAAGCAAGGCCGAGACGGCTGGAAATATACGTAATTATCCCAATAGGCCCCGAACGGTCGTTCCTGGGAAGATGGCGCGTGACCGAAACTGCCGCCGATACGCTGCGTCGCCGCGTTGCTCTCTACCGCCGTTATCTTCGCGAGGGGGTGGAGGTCGAACTCGCAGCTGAATATCTAAAAACGATCGCGGCCGATGAGGCGGAGCTTGCGGCGATCGAGGGCGCGAGCAAAGGCGAAAAGCGCCCGCGAAGGGCAGGGCCCGACCGTAGCTGATCGGCGCTCGCCCCGTGTCCTATTCCGGCGGATAGCGCGGATCCTTGGTGATGGTGATGCTGCTCGCGCTCAAGCGGCCATCACTCTCGGTCGTTACCGCGTTGAACGCGACATGGGCGCCCGGCATGACTTGCGCACGCGTGCCGGGATTCATCGCCACCACCGGTGTCCCTTTCGGTACTTCGACTGTAAAGCTCTGCCCGCCGGTGCTGAGGGTGAGTTCGCCGCTGCGTGCGTGAATGACGGCCGCCGTGACATCGGCATTGGTCATGGTCGCACCGGGCTCCGGCGACCACGGCCGATGACCCTCGCCGAGACGCGAGCCGACGGGAAAGATATGGACTTCGAGCGCGCGCCATTTATCGCCATCGGGCCGCGCTGCCGTGCCGACAAAACGCCCCGGCTTGATGTCAGAGAGCTTGGCCGGAACGACCATGGCGATGCGGGCATCCCGCGCCAGGATGATGTGCAGAATCTTGCCATCGAGCGACCGCACCGTCAGTTGATCGCCGGCGATCCGCGTGATCGTGCCGCGTATCCGAACAGGTGCGTTTTGCTGCGCGACGCTCGCATCGATTGCCACGACACTGATACCGGCAGCGACCAGGGCAGAGGCCGCAAAACCCGCTCGCTTCATCACACCTTCTCCCTCACCGCGGCGACATCTCGATGACGTAGCTTTTGTCCATCACGGAATTGCCGTCGACTTCGTCCTTCAGCATTCTCTGCGACTTGAACCATTCGACCTGACGGACGATGTCTTTCACATCGAGGCGCGCATCGCCGTCGATGTAAGCGATGCTCCGCGTTACCTGCTCCGGCGTCTGGTTCGTATATTTGCCGATAATCGCCAAAATTTCGGGCGCAGTCGGCCCATCCTGTCGCGCCTCGCCCGGACCGGTGAAGGCATCGTGATAATCGTGCGTACCGCGGCGAAATGCGCGCAGGAATGCCTGGACGGTCTTGCCGCGCTCAGCGAGGGTCTTGGTCGTCGCGAAAGTCACCGCCGTCTGCCACGGAGTTTCATCACCGACCCAGCCGAGAAGCTGTACTTGGCCCGCTTGCAGCGCCGGCATTATCGCCGTTCCGGTAATGATCGCGGCATCGGCCTGATTGCCGAGCAGCGCTGTCACCATGTTCGGAATTCCCTGCAACGGCAGGAGACGAACCGACTTCAGATCAAATTGATATTTATCGGCGAGAAGGGCGAGGCTGTAATGAACCGGCGAGCCGACCTGAGTCGTCGCGACCGAATGGTTGGCGATATCCTTGTAGCTCTTAAGCCCGGAGTTATAGGCGTGGTTCGATGCCACGATTGCAAAATTATGGAAGCCTGGCGCCTCGCTATAGAGACCGCTGATGATGCGCAGCGGCCCCTGGCCGGCGAGGCTGTAGAACCCGGCCGAGGTCGAGGTCACGCCGAAATCGACCGCCCCCGATGCGACCGCCACCGCCACCGGTTGCGCCGCGTCAAAGGAATGGAACTCGACCTCGAGTCCCTCGGCGCCGAAATAGCCTTTCTCCTTGGCGATGAAAATCGGCGCGACATTCGCCACCGTTATGAAGCCGATCTTGATCGCTTCTGCCTGCGCGGGTCGCGCAAGCCCGGTCAGGATGGATGCGAGAACGAGGAACACCACGCCCCCTGTCGCCTTCGCGACGAAGTTCCGGGGCCAAAATGTTCGTAACGGCATGACGATGTTCCCTCGGGTTGAGTGATCGAGGCGCCATCATGACCGATGCGGCGGAACGTGCAAGTCGGCGCGATCACCATTTGATAAGGTTAACCGCTCGCGTTGCTGCCCAAGACCGCGCGAATTTTCCGTGAAATGCAAGAAAGTTTTAATGAGCCGACGGGAGAATCGGCCATTTCGGGCGATCGCCCAGATCGAGTTCGATCTCGACGGAACCAATTCGATGGCAAGACACCGCGTGGCGAAGTCACTGCCGCAACTCCGCACCCTTTTCATCGGCGCGGCGGCGGTCGTAATAGGCGGCGTCGTTTTGATGGCGTGGTCGATCATCGACGAGCGCCGCGTCACCTGGGATCATGCGATCGAGACGTCGCAGAACATCCGCTCGACTTTCGCGCACGATATCGAGCGCACGATCGAGACCTACGATCTGTCGTTGAAGACCGTGATCGATGGGCTGACGCTTCCCGGCATTTGGGACGTCAACACGCGGCTTCGTCGCAGCGTGCTTTTCGACGGCGCGGCCAGGGCCCCGGACCTCGGCGGCATCCTGATCGTCAACGAGAAGGGAGAAGTCGTCACCGATTCCGCAACCGATCAGCCGCGTCCGGGAAATTTTTCCGACCGTGACTATTTCCGCGTCCATAAAGAGCGGCGAGACGTCGGCCTTTACATAAGCACGCCCATCAAGGCTCGCTTCACCGGCGCATGGTCGATTTTCCTGAGCCGCCGTATCGAGCGTCCGGACGGGAGCTTCGGCGGTGTGGTTCTGGGGATTGTACGCCTTGCCTATTTCAAGCATCTCTTCGAGACGGTCGATCTCGGCGCAACGGGTGCCGTATCCCTGATGCGCAACGACGGCACCTTGATCATGCGGGCACCTTTTAAGGAGAGCGACATTGGCCTCAATCTCAAGGATGCCGCTCTCTTCGGCCATTACCCACAAGCCCGCGCCGGCAATTTTGAGGCAGCGGCCAGCTTCGATGGTGTCCGCCGTCTATTCGTCTACCAGCAGATCGGCGATCTGCCGCTCGTTGTCTCCGTTGCGCAGACGCCGCAAGCCATTCTCACGCAGTGGGAGCAAAAGACGGCGATATCAGTGCTGGCGATCGTATGCCTTCTGGGAATCGCGGGATGGCTCGCCGTCGAGCTTGCGCGGGAATTGAAGCGGCGCGGCCAAGCCGAACAGGTGGCGCGCGACAGCGAGCGGCATTTCCGCCTTCTCGCCGAACATTCCTCCGACATGCTCGTGCGCTCGCGTCCCGGCGAGCCCGGACGGCTCTATGTTTCGCCGGCATGCCGCAATATCTACGGCTACGAGCCCCAGGAGTTGATCGGCGAAAATCCCGAGGCAATCATCCATCCCGATGACATCATTGCGTTTCGGGAGTCGGCGGCGAAGCTCGACTATTCCGACCAGACGCTCGTCACCTATCGTGTGCGGCGAAAGGATGGGACCTACGTTTGGGTCGAATCGAGCCGCACCCGCGTCATCAATCCCGACACCGGCGAGGCCGAGAATATCAGCATCGTTCGCGATGTGAGCGAGCGCAAGCGCTACGAGGAAGAGCTGCGCGCCGCAAAAGAGAGCGCGGATGCGGCAAATCAGGCGAAATCCGATTTTCTCGCCAAAATGAGCCACGAAATTCGAACGCCGATGAACGGCATCATCGGCATGAACGAGCTGCTCGCGAATACGCCGCTCACCGAGCGCCAGCGCGAATACGTGCAGATGATCGGCCAGTCGGCGACCTCGCTCCTCGCGATCATCAATGATATTCTCGATATCTCGAAGCTTGAAGCCGGCAAGGTCGAGCTTGAAGCGGTCGATTTCGACCTTGTCGAAGTCGTCGAGAACGCCGTCCTGCTGTTGGCAGGCAAGGCGCGCGAAAAGGGAATCGAACTGGGCGTCCATATCGAGCCCATTGCGCGTGGCGTCTATCGCGGCGACTCAGCACGCCTGCGCCAAATCCTGCTCAACCTCGTGAGCAACGCGCTGAAGTTTACCGAAAAGGGCGGCGTCACGGTCAAGGTCGCGACGAGCGAAAACTCCCGGTCGACTGCCCTCCCGCAATGCTTGCGCTTCACCGTGACCGACACCGGTATCGGCATGAGCGAAGAGGTGCATGCGAAGCTCTTCCAGAAATTCGAGCAGGCCGACAGCTCGATGACGCGCCGTTTCGGCGGCACAGGGCTGGGGCTCGCCATCTGCCGGCAACTCGTCGAAATCATGGGGGGGACCATCGGGTTTACCAGCGAGGCCGGTGTCGGCACGGCGTTTTGGTTCGAAGTGCCGTTGACGACGGTTTCCGCGGGCGAGACGCAAGATCTGCCGGCCGGCCTCGCCAAGGCGCGTGCGCTCATCATCACCGAGACCGAGGTGGTGACGGAAATTCTGGCGCGCCAGTTGCAGGTCACGGGACTCGATGCGACGATCACAAGCGATGGCCTTGCCGCCCTGAGCGAGCTTGAGCGTGGATGGCGCGGCGGTGCGCCCTATGCGCTCGTCATGCTTGATGAATCCGTTCCCGGTTCGACGCTGGCGGCTCTGCGTGGCCGGATCAAGACGATCCCGGCGCTCGCTGAGACGAAGCTTGTGCTCGTTACATGGTCGCACGCGAACGAAGCTTGCATTTTGCATGAAGCGGCCGATGGGATTTTGGAGAAACCGCTGCGTCCATCGGCGCTGCGCGATTGCCTGAGGAAACTTTACATGCCAGAAATCGACCCAACGTCTCAACCGACTTCGCCGAGCGGCGTTGCCAACGCTCCCGCCGCGCCGGCGCCGCGCCGCGGCTTGCGGATACTTCTCGCGGAAGACAACAAGATCAATCAACGTTTGGCACTTGCGATCCTTGAATATGCGGGGCACAGCATCGATGTCGTCGACGACGGTCACGGAGCGGTCGAGGCGGTGCGCACCAAGGACTACGACGTCGTGCTGATGGATAGTCAGATGCCCGGACTCGATGGCATCGAAGCGACACGGCAAATTCGCAACTTGCCGGCGCCCAAAGGTAACCTGCCCATCATCGCACTCACAGCCAACGCGATGATGGGCGCGAGCGAGCAATATCTCGCCGCGGGCATGACCGACTATGTGTCGAAGCCGATCGACGCGCGGCTTCTCTGTGGAAAGCTCGATGCGCTCGCCGCATCACTGCGCGCCGAGCGGGAGCGAGCAGATGAAGCAGTAACGGCGAAGCGGCGCGTCGTGGGAAGCTGAAACGCGTCAAGCTTAAAGCGGATTTACAGGATCGCAAAGCGCGCCAGCCGTAAAAAATTTTCCGCGGAGCCCGACCCGCATTAACGTTCAATTCAAAAACGAGCGACTAAGCTCGCCCGTACATCGTCGGTAGTGAAGCGGAATTTCCACCTTGATCAGAAAGATTGTCGCTGTTGCGGACCTCGAAAAAATTCTTCTCGCCGAGCTGCGCAAGCAAAAGGGGTGCGCCGGGGCGGAGCAGGTGACCGTTGTCCCCCGCGCAAGCCAGGAATGGATTTGCGGTTCGTTTCGCGCCGGAACGGCTTCGCACGCCGATTGCCGCGCGGCGCTTAACGCGCTCGAGCGTCGCTTCCGCACTGTCTATGGTGTAAAACCATGAGCATTGCTTTGAGGCGCCCCCTTCAGCGCTGGTGATCGCCGCCTTCTCCGTCGTCGCGGACGGGCGGGATCTCCACTTTGAGCCGCGATATGGTGAAATGCTGCACCTTCAAGGTCCAGCCGGAATCGATTGCCGCTTCGGCCCCGGCATAGGGAAGATAAAGCGCGAAATTCGAGGTATAGAGATATTTTCCGTCACGACTGAAGGCTGGGCTTGCCGGAAATAGCAGACCGAGCGGCGTGCCGTCATCATCGATGCCATCGAAGCCGCCGCGCTTGGCGATAACCTTGCCGCTCGGATCGATGACGACGATCTCATCCTCCTGATTGGCAGCGACCCAGAGATTGTCGTGGCTGTCGATCGCGATGCCGTCGGGCGCGTTGATGCCGGTGGTGAAGAGCGCCGGTGTTCCAGCCGTGCCATTGGCGTTGACGGGAATCTTGATGATCGTGTGATCGGCGGTGTTGGCGACGAACATCGCCGTGTGATCATGATTGAATTCGATGCCGTTCGCGCCAAAGGGCGGGTTGAGGCCCGCGCCCGGCGTTAAGAGCGGATTGGATGCGACCCACTGCGTCAGGTTGTTGCCCTGGGGATCGGTCTTCCAAATGATGCCCTGGAAGGAATCCGAGATATAGACGTTGCCCGCCGCATCGAAGCAGATGGCGTTGGGCCCCGCGGCAGCGCCGAGCGCTGCGACTAGGCTCGTGGTGTTGGCGACCGGGTTCCATTTAAAAACACTGCCATTGCCGAGATCGGCAATGAAGGCAAGTCCGTTCACCGGGTTGAAAGCGATGCCGAGAACCGGCGGCGCGGTGCCCGTCAGGGTCACCGTATGCAGCAGATGCCCCAAGGGGCTGAAGACCCAGAGCGTCGCCTGACCAGGCACCGCGCCCGACGCATTGAAGCCTCCGCTTGGCACATAGATATTGCCATCGACACCGACGGCTAGACCCTCGGCGCTCACCGGCAAGCCCGGCTCATAATCGGGCAAAACGACAAAAGTCTCAACCGGGCCGCGATCCCAAGCCAAAGCAAACGGTGCCTTACCCATGCACAACAAAAAGATCGACGCCGCAATCGCGGCCCAAAGCTTGGCCATGTGCGTCCTCCCTTAAGTGCAGCTTGTATCTATGCCCGTCGTGGCCCCCTTCCTCAGCTGCGCAGACTATTAAAGACGGAGCATTTCACTTTCACGCCGATGGAGCAAGAGTGCGCTTCAGGCGCGCCAGCAGCCGCAGGAGGGGACGGCTAAATGGAATAATGGCGTGGGTCGCTCATCTGAGCAGCAGATAAAGCAGCGCCGGCGCGGTGACGATCGCCATCACGGTCGAGACCACGACGATGCCGGCGATCTCCTCCGGCTGGTTGTTCCAGCGCAGCGCGAAGAGATAGTTGAAGACGGCGACTGGCATCGCGCTTTGCTGGATAAGAGCGGCCTTGGCGACGCCGCCGAGATCGAAGAGAGTCGTTACGGCGTAGCCGATGATCGCGCCCATGCCGATGCGCAGCGTCGCCATCATGAAGGCGCGCGGGAAAGCGGCGACGCGCAGCTTGCCCAAGGAGACGCCGAGCATCAGCAGCATCAGCGGCACGGTGATGCTGCCGAGCAGATTGACGGTGTTGGCAAGCCAGAGCGGCAGATGCCATTGTAGCGCCGAAGCCGTGATGCCGAGCACCGCTGCATAGATGATCGGCATGCGCACGATGCTAAGCCAGTTGACCGAGCCCGCCGCGATCGCTTGGCCGGCAGTGAAGTTACTCAAGGAGCAGAAGGCGAAGAAGACGATCGCGTAGGAGAGCCCTTCCGGCCCGAAGGCGTAGAGCGCGAGCGGCAGGCCGAGATTGCCGGTGTTGGGAAAGGACATCGCCGGCAAATAGACGCGCCAGGGCAGGCCGATGAGCCGCAGGATCAGCGCAGCGGTGATGACGAAAGATCCAAGGATCACCACCGTTGCGCCGGCGCTCGAGGCAAAGGCGGCGGGCGGTATCGACGTTCGAGCGAACGTCGAGAAAACGAGCGAGGGCGTGCCGACTTCGGTGACGAGAAGCGTCAGCGAGGACGCATCGAAGCTGCGCCCGGCTCGCGTCCAGCCGTAGCCGATCGCGGCGGTCAGCAGCACGGGAATGACCGCTCCTAGGATAATCTCGATCATCGGTACGGCGATTCAGCGTAAGAGGGTTGGGGCACGGAGAAAGGGATGCATTGGGTCGCCGCTTTTCGCAAGAGCCGCGCGCCGCCAAGAAAAGCTGCAGCGCCGCACTTGATCGTGAAGCTCGCCCGCCCGGCTGCGGAGGTCAGCGCGGTAGTGGGACGATGTAGCGCTTTTCCAGCGCACCGTCGAAATTGAGATCGTCCTTCAGCATCTTCTGTGTTTTGAACCAGTCGATCTGGTGATGAATGTCCTTCACGTCGAGCCGCGCCTCGCCGTCGACATAGGCGACGCTGAGTCTGATCTGCTCGGGCGATTGACCGGTGAATTTCGCAAGGATGGCGAGGATTTCCGGCGCCGTGGCGCTGTCCTGCCGTTTCTCGTCCGGTCCCGTGAAAGCGTCGTGATAGTCGCGCGCGCCCT
>CAYMNX010000018.1:0-1590 GCA_964391905.1 uncultured Rhizobiaceae bacterium | reverse complement strand
GAATTCGAGCGCGATCCGCGCATGCTGCTCGACCAAGAGCAGCGCGATATCGTCCTCGCGCTTCAAGCGATCGAGCCCCTTGAGCACCGCCTCGACAATCACCGGCGCCAAACCCTCGAGCGGCTCGTCCATCAGCAAGAGGGTCGGATTGCCCATCAGCGCGCGGCCGATGCTGAGCATCTGCTGTTCGCCGCCCGAGAGCGCATTGCCGCGATTCTGCCGGCGCTCGGCAAGCGAGGGAAAGAAATCATAGACCCGCGCCAGCGTCCAGCGGCCGGGTCGAGCCGCGACAAGCAGATTTTCCTCGACCGTCAGCGAGCGGAAGATCTCGCGCTCTTGCGGCACGAAGCCGATGCCGAGACGCGAGCGGCGATAAGCCGGCATAGTCATGATCTTCTCGCCGGCAAATTCGATTGCACCGCCCTGAAGTGTCGTATGCCCCATCACCGTCGCCAGCAGTGTCGTCTTGCCGACGCCGTTGCGTCCCAGGATCGCGAGCGTGCCGCCGGGCGCCAGCTCGATCGTCACGCCTTCGAGCACGACCGTGTCGCCATAGCCGGCGCGCACATCATCGACGTAAAGCCCTTGATGCCGTGTCATGAATGTGCTCGCTCGCCGAGATAGACCTCGCGCACCTGCGGATCGGCGGCGATCTGGCGCGGCGTCCCTTCGGTCAGGATCGTCCCCTGCACCAGCACCGTAATGCGCCGCGCCAAGCGAAAAACCAGATCCATATCATGCTCGATGATGAGCAAGGCGAGATCGGCGGGAAGGCGCTCGATCACTTCGACGATCGTGCCGCTTTCGCCCGATGGAACACCGGCGGCGGGCTCGTCGAGAAGCAGCACCTTGGGCTTGAGGCCCAGCGCCACCGCGATCTCGACGAGGCGCTGTTTCCCATAGGCGACTTCGCGCACCAGCCGCAATGCCTCCTCGGCGATGCCGAGCTGCTCCAAGAGCGCATAGGCTTCCTCGATGATCGGCCGGCGTGCGCCGGCGGGGCGGAAGAGCTTGCCGGCTGCCCCGTGACGCTCGCCGATTGCGAGCGTCACATTCTCGAGCACGGTGAGGCCGCGAAACAGCTGATTGATTTGGAACGTGCGCACAAGGCCGCGCTTCACGCGCTGCGCCTGCGAGAGATGCGTGACGTCCTCGCCTTCGAGAAGGATGTGGCCGGCCGAAGGCTGAAGCACGCCCGAGACGAGATTGACGAAGCTCGTCTTGCCGGCGCCATTGGGGCCGATCAGCGCGTGCCGCGCGCCGCGCTCGAGGCGGAACCCGATCTCGTTCGCGACGCCCAAGGCGCCAAAGCTCTTGCAGAGACCGCGCGTCTCGAGCGCCAGGCTCTGCGGCGTTGCCGGCTCGCTCATCTGGATCTCGCGATGCGGCGCAGCAGCGCGTCGATGAGGCCGAGGACCCCGCCCCGGGCAAAGACAACGACCAGAACCAGCAACAGCCCGATCCAGAAGTACCAGTAGACGGGATCGATCTGCGAGAACCGGTCTTGCGCGATCATATAAAGCGGCACCCCGACAAACGCGCCGTAGAGCCGCCCAACGCCACCCAGGATGATCATCACCAGAATCGTGC
>CAYMNX010000017.1:0-5733 GCA_964391905.1 uncultured Rhizobiaceae bacterium | reverse complement strand
TCGCGCCTTACGCGACCACTCGACCGACAACGAGAGGCGCCGGAAATCAGTTCCGGTCACGGGGAAGGGTTTCGCCAGGCCGCGCGAAAGCCTCAAAGAAATCACGGGAGCTTGCGCCCGCTTTTCGGCGCGGTACTGTCGCCGCGGGGCGAGGAGATGCGCATGACGAAGACGGATGATGCACCGCAGCGGATCGGAATTATCGGCCTTGGCGCGATGGGACGGCCGATGGCGCGGCATTTGTTAGCCAAAGGATACATCGTCGCGGGCTGCGATCCGCAGGAGAGCGCGCGGCGACAGGCCGCCGATCTCGGCGTCTCGATCCTGCCGAGCCCCGCCGCGGTGGCGGAGGCGTCCGATGCGGTGATGATCGTCGTCGGATTCGATGCGCAGGTGGAGAAGGTCGTCTTCGGCAGCGCCGGAATCGCGCAGGCCGCGCGGCGGGGCCTCATCGTCGCCATGGGCTCGACGATCGCGCCAAGCTATGCGCGCGGCTTGGCGCGGCGGCTCGAGGACAGCGGCGTCATCCTCCTCGACATGGCGCTGACGCGCGGCGAGCCTTTCGCCGAGGCCGGCACCATGCTCATCCTCGGCGGCGGTGATGAGGCGGCCTTTGCTGCGTGCACGCCGGCCTTTCGCTGCTTTGCCTCGGATATCTTCCATCTCGGGCCGTTCGGCGCGGGCCAGGTCGGCAAGATGGTCAACAACCTCATCCTTTGGGCTTGCATGAACGCCAATGACGAGGGCTTGCGCCTCGGCGAGGCCTTGGGCGTCGATCCGGAGAAGCTGCGCAGCGCACTCGGCCAATCCAGTGCGCAGAACTTCTCGCTCACGGCACGCGCCGATACGCGCCCTGCCCCGTGGGCGGAAAAGGATATGAGCATCGTGCTGCGCGAGGCCGATGCCGCGCAGCTGAGCCTGCCGCTCTCGGGTCTGGTGCGCGAGCTGATCAAGGATTTCAAGCGCCGCAAAGGATATCCGACGCCGCATCTCGACGATGCGTAAGCGGAACTAGGCCGCGACCGGGCCCAATCCGAAATGCTGACGAAGGCGCGCCTCGTCGAACAGCAGCGCATCGGCGGGATCGCGGATCTCATAGACGACGAAGCCCATGCGCAGCAGGTGCCGCGCGCGCTCCAGCGCCGCTCGCTCGGATTTCTCCTCGGCGCGGTTGCGGCCGTCGCTGCCGGGCTTGCGCTTCGTGTCCCAGAGGATCGACCAACGTTCCCCCGTATCTTGAGTACGAACCGAGAGATTGTGCCAATTCGGTTTCGCACGCGACTGACGCGACCATTCTCTTGATGCCATGGGTAGTAAATGGGAACGATGCGGTCAGAATTCAATCAATAGTTTTTCAGAAAAATGCCGGAATGGTTAAGATCGATTTATGATTCTTCTTTGAAACCAAGAAGCCGGCGCAGGTCCCGATTGCCCGCGCGTACGATGTCGGCCCCGATTATTGCCGAATCCGGCGCTTTTTGCCGGCTCCCGGAACCTTTCTCACCAGCGCGGGTTGCTTCGCCACAGTCAACCGATTTTGACGGAGACAGCGATGCGCGAATGGATCGTGTTTTCGATTGTGGCCCTGGGCCTTGCTGGTTGCGGCGGGGAGCCGCCGCGGCAGCAATCGACGACCATCATCACCCCCGGGCAGACGGCAACGGTCGCGCCGGGACAAACCGCACTCATTGCGCCGACGCCGCCGCCGCCGCCGCGGACCGAAACGGTGCCGCCGGCGACGACGTCGTCGATGGTGTGGCAGCCGGGCTATTGGACGTGGCGCGCCGATCAATGGCAATGGGTGCCGGGGCGTTATGCCGAGCGGCCGTCGCCGCAAGTGGCGTGGACACCGGGTCATTGGGAGCGCGGGTCGAACGGCTGGACCTGGATCGAAGGCCATTGGCAATAGCGCATAGGTCCACCCGATGAGGCGCGCGCCGCGATTCCGTCGCGGCGCGTTTTCTTTTACCCGAAATCATTCGGGCGCTCTTGCCCAGCCCACATTTTCGCGCTTGCCGCTATATACCATCAGATATATCGTTGCGTCGCAATGCTCATTGAGGAGGGATGGCGATGAGGATGTTGATGGTGGCGGCCGCGGCGCTGATCGGCGCATCGAGCATCATGCCCCCGGCCGCGGCCGAGACCGGCGGCGTCTCGACACGGTTTCGAGTTGTGGGTGAGGTGCAGAACCGGATCACCATCGATCAGCGAAAGTTGCAAAGCTTTCCGGTCGCGACCGAGAATGTGTGGTACGACACGGGCAGCGGCCCGGTGAACACTGCCTGGACCGGCGCGCTGCTGCTCGATGTGCTCGACGCCGCCGGCATTCGCGTCAACCCCAACATCAAGAACGACATCCTGCGCAAGATCATCGTCGTCACCGGCTCCGACGGCTATCAAGCGGTGATCGCGGCGGGCGAAATCGAGCCGCAATTCGGCGGCGAGCAGGTGATCATCGCCTATAAGAATGACGGCCAGCCGCTCGGCGCCGACGGATTCGCGCGGCTCGTCGTGCCCGGCGACAAGTCGGGCGGCCGCGCCGTTGCCAATATCGTCAGCATCGAGGTGCGCGATACCGACGATCTCGGCGAGTGAGCGCGCCTGAGGGCGCTCGATCTTTAAAAGATGAAAGGAATGAGCGCCGCGCTCTCGCGGCGGTAGCGGTCATAAGCGGGAAAGAGCGCATTCAACTGCTTTTCCTCGGCGCGGATGCGGCGCAGCAGCGCGAGGAAAGCGAGCGCGAAGGCGAGCGCGGCGCGCCACTGCCCGATCGCGAGCGTGGTCGCGCCGAGCGCCAGCAGCATGCCCGAATAGATCGGATGACGTATGAGCCGGTAAGGACCGGTGCGGACCAACGCCTGATCCTCTTTGAGGATGACGGCCGGCGCCCAATCGCCGCCGAGATGAAGCCGCGCCCAGACGGCGAGCGCCAAGCCCAAGGCAGTCACCACGGCAAAAGCCGCCTGAAGCACGAGGCCGGGCGGTGGCAGAAAGCGCGTCGTCAGCGGTGACGGCTGATAGCCGGATAGAAGCAGAAAGAAGACGAGCAGAAACGCGACCGTGTCGACCACCTGCCCTTTCGCGCTCTCGCGTTGGCGCGTCGGCTTGACGTTGCGCGCGGCAAACGCCCAATAGGCAAGAAACGCGGCCCACATCGCCGCGATCGCAGTGTGAAGGAAGCCACTCATGCCAAGCGGCGCGACGTTGCGCCTTCTCGGCGGGAATGGCTAGTTTTTTTGCCCTACCCGTTCGCGCCACGGCCGCCGCGGCAGCGAGCGCTGCGCGAGATCGCGCTTGTGCCGCGCAATCCAATCTTCCGAAGCAAGCTCGGTGGCAAAGCTCGTCACCATTGTCGGGAATGTATCCGGAATCGATACCTCGACGCCGAAGGTCCCATCCTGCAGGGGAATGATACGGTAGGTCGCTTCAACATGCGGACGCGGCGGTGCCATGGGACTGCTCCAGTCTATCGTCATTGAGGGGGCGCAACCGGGCCGCATCCCCCGCGCGGCGACGCCGGCATCGCGTCTATCGCATCTTGCGACGACAGGAAAACGTTGCGCGGTGGCGGCGGTTCCTTCCGCGCATCGCGGCGGGGAGGTGATGCCCCGAGACGCAAAAAGCGGCGCCCGGAGAGCGCCGCCTTTGGCCGTGTCAAAAGCGAAAATGCTGTCAGTTGCCCGGGACGGCGAAGAGATAGCCGTAGCCTTGAAGCGGATGACCGGTCGCATCCTTGAACCGGTCGAGGTCGTCATAGACCCCGGTCGAGCCCTTCGGCTGCGCCTGGCTATCGTAGGTCTGGTTGTCGACCGTGTTGGGTGCCGCCGCCGATGCGGAGGCGAGTGGCGCCGCGGCCGTGATGCCGAGCAGCATGGCGAAGAGAAAAGCTTTTGAATTCATGGTCATAGTCATCGCTCCTTCTGATCCGCCGGGCTTCTTATTGGTCTCAGCCCGACCTGAACTAAACCGTACAGTCCAGAAAATAGGTGCCGGATCATCCAGCGTCAAGGGGAAACTGAACCGTTTAGTTTTTTGTTGTCAAAACCCGAAGGAAAGGCCATTTTTAATGGAGGGGTATTGGAAGGGGCCGTGCGCCCCTCCCCTCTGCCAAGAGGTGAGAGAGATGAGCCAGCTGGACCAAGCCGCGCCGCCCAAAACGACCGCGGACAAGCTGCCGGCGAAGAAAGCGGCGGTCCTCAAGGCGGCGCTCCGCCTCTTCCTGGAGCAGGGCTATGGCAACACCAGCATGGATGCGATCGCACGCGAAGCCGGCGTTTCCAAGGCGACGCTTTATGCTCATCTCAAGAACAAGGAAGAGCTTTTCGCCGCCATCACCAATTCCTGCGCCAATCGCCAGGCGGTGCTGCATCCCGCCTTCGAGGCCGGGCATCAGGATATCCATGGCGAGCTCTTGAGCTTTGCGCGCGACCATGTCGCGCTTCTCCTGTCGCCCGAGGGCGCGGCCATGTATCGCATCGTCATCGCCGAAGCGCCGCGCTTTCCCGAGCTCGGGCGCACCTTTTTCGAGAACGGCCCGGCGATCCGGCAAGGCGCGCTCGCCGATTATCTGAGGAAAGCCGATGAGCGCGGGCTCTTGAAGGTCGACGATCCGCGCCGCGCCGCGAGCGAGTTTTTCGGGCTCATCGGGGGCATGCTGCATCTGCGTGCCATGCTCGGCCAGAGCGATCAGATCTCGTCGACCGAGCAGGAGGCCGCGACCGAGCACGCGGTCGATACCTTCCTGCGCGCCTATCGCGCTTGACGCGGGGCGCCGGCGCCAGCCGTCACAGGGAAAGGGAATCCATGCGGCCGCTTCCTCTCGGCACCAAGGGCAGCTTCAGCCTGATCGTGCGGCCCGAGCATCTCGCCAACAACTTCAAGGATGCGACGCTGCCGCCGGTTCTGTCGACGCCGGTCATGATCATGATCATGGAGAACGCCGCGCTCAACGCGCTGAAGCCTTATCTCGAGCCGGGCGAGAGCGCGGTCGGCACGCGCATCGATGTTCGCCATCTCGCTGCGACGCCGGTTGGCAAGCGCGTCACCGGCGAGGCCGAAGTCAGCAAGCTCGCCGGACGACGGATCGAATTCACCGTCCGCGCGGTCGACGAGACCGAGGAGATCGGCACCGGCACGCATGAGCGCGCACTCGTCAGCCTCGCGACGATCGACGCGCGCCTCAAGGCAAAAGCCAAGTAAGCCCGCGCCCTCGAACGGGCGCGAGCACACTGGAAATTGAGCGCAAGGCACCTTGCCGCGTTGCCGTGAGAACGCGGGGACTCACGCCCAAGCTTGCCGTGGCGGTCGCTCTAAGCCCTTCGCGGCCTAAAGCCTCTTGCTATACCGCGTCCGGATCTTCCTCCGGGCCCAGCAGCACGACGACGTCGGTCGCCTCGGGCTCGCATGGCGTGAGGCTCGTCTGGTTCTTGTCCTTCCAATCGGCGAGCTTGACCACCTTGCCGGTGAGGCCGCCATCGGCGCTCGGCTCGTCGGGCTCGATCACATGAAGCCCCTCGCCATCGAGGAAGAAGGTATGTTCGCCGAAGATCTGATTGAGCTGCGGCACCGCCGGGTGGCCTTCAGGAATGGGCTGCGCCTCGAATTGCGTGAGGGTGCGTTGGATCAAGGCCGAGCTTAGCTTCATGAACGCTCCTTTCGCGTGGATTGGATCAGGATCGACCGCGTACATGCTGCGGCGCAAACGCCGGAACACGCAAAGCGAGGAGCCTT
>CAYMNX010000016.1:0-3069 GCA_964391905.1 uncultured Rhizobiaceae bacterium | reverse complement strand
GAGGTCGAGGAGCGTCGTCTTGCCGGCGCCGTTGCGCCCGACGATGCCGACCTTCCATCCGGCCGCGATCTGCACCGACGCATCCTCGATGAGGGTGCGTCCGGCGATGCGATAGGTGAGGTCCGTCAGCGTGAGCATGCCGCGGCCTTCTAGCAAAGAACGCGATCGGATTTAAGGCGAAGATCCTTGGCGGCTACGCCGCTGCCAAGCCGCTCGCCCCAAGCGCGCCGAGCACGACGACGATCCAGGGCGGTAGGCGCCAGAAGACGAGCAGCAGGAATGCCGTGATGCCGAGCGCGAAATCCTTGGGTCCCTCGATCGCGCTGGTCCAGACCGGCGTATAAAGCGCGGCCAGCAGCAGCCCGACCACCGCGGCATTGATGCCCTTCAGCGCCGCTTGCACGGCCGCGCGGCGGCGCAGCGCATCCCAGAAGGGCAGCACGCCGATGAGCAGCAGAAATGACGAGAGATAGATCGCGGCGAGGCACAGCAATCCGCCGCTCCAGCCATTGGGCGCCGGCTGCATCACCGTGCCGAGATAGGCGGCGAAGGTGAAGAGCGGCCCCGGCACGGCTTGCGCCGCGCCGTAACCCGCACGGAAGGCTTCTTTGTCTATCCAGCCGCGGGGCACGACGGCGTGCTGCAAGAGCGGCAGCACGACATGGCCGCCGCCGAAGACGAGCGCGCCGGAGCGATAGAAGCTATCGACCAGTTCGATCGCGTGATTGCGCGTCGCGGCGGCGAGGAGCGGCAGCCCGAGCAGCAGCAGGGCGAAGAGAACGAGCGCGCCGATCGCGAGCGGCCGCGCGATGGCGATGCTGATCGGCGTTGCCTTTGCGGCGGTTGATGCCGCAAGCCAGCGCCAGCCGATGATTCCGCCCAAGACGATCGCGCCGATCTGACCGAGCGCGCTCGGAACGGCAAGAACGAGGAGCGCCGCGCCGATGGCAATGCTCATGCGCTCGCGATCGGGCGTGAGGCTCCGCGCCATGCTCCACACCGCCTGCGCGACCACGGCGACGGCGACGATCTTGAGGCCATGGAGCCATGCCGCCGCGGCGATGTTGCCGAGACTTTCGACGCCATAGCCGAAGGCGATCATGGCGAGGGCGGAGGGCGCGGTGAAGCCGAGCCAGGCGGCGAAGGCGCCGGGCAGGCCGGCGCGCAGAATCCCGAGCGTGATGCCGACCTGGCTGCTCGCCGGGCCGGGCAGGAATTGGCATAGCGCGATGATATCGACATAGGCGGCTTCATCGAGCCATTTGCGCCGGTCGACGAATTCGGCGCGGAAATAGCCGAGATGCGCCACGGGACCGCCGAAGCTCGTGACACCGAGCCGCAAGAAGGCGAGAAAGACGCCGAGCCAGGAATCACCCGCGGGCGCGCGCCGTGCCGCGGCCTTCTGCTCGACGAGCTCGATCTCAGGCATAGGTGATGAGGCCCATGAAGCCCTCGTCCTGGTGATCCTGGTGATGGCAATGGAACAAGGTCGCGCCGGGGTCATCGGCGATGAAATCGACCTCGGCGGTCGATTGGCGCGGCATGTTGAGCGTGTCCTTGAGGACGCCGGCGGTCGGCTTGTCGCCGATCTTCGTCACCTCGAAAGTGTGGCGATGAAGATGCACCGGATGCTCGTCGCCGCTCGCATTATGCATGACGAGACGATAATGCTTGCCGCGCTCGACGGTGAAGAGCGGATTGGTGTCGGGCCATGACTTGCCGTTGATCGTCCAGCGGTTAAAGCCGCCGCGCCCGCCCGGAATCTTGTTCCAGGTCAGCTCGACGCGCGCATCGGGCTCTTTCGCCGGCGCGGCGCCGCGACCGAAGATCGTGTAATCCCATGCCTGCTTCGGCGGCGGCGACCATTGCGGCGCGCCCTTGGCATTGGCGTATTCGATCACCGTGCCGAGGCCCTTGTTGCGCATCTCGTCATCGACCTCGCCCAAGATCCAGACGCCCGGATTGTTCATCTCGACGATGACGTCGGCGCGCTCGGCGACGGCGAGCGAAAGCACATCGACGGTTTGCTGCTTGGGTACGGGATTGCCGTCGAGCGCCAGCACGGTGAAGCGATGGCCCGGCAAAGCAAGCTTGATGTTTTCCGTGGCGCTCGCATTGAGGAGGCGGAAGAGCACGCGCTGGCCCTGGCGCACGCGGATCGGCGCGCCATGGCCGAGCATCCGGTCGTTGAAGGAGGCGCTCGCATACATGACCTCGAGGCCGTTATCGGGCGGCGGGCCTTTGCGAATGTCCTGCATGCTGACCCACGATCCTTCCCAGTGATGCGCCGCGAGCAGCACCTCTTGATCGTAGCGCCCGGGATCGCGCGTCGGCTCGACGATGAGAAAGCCGAACAGGCCGGCATAGGTGCTGCGCGTCAGGTCTTTGCCGGCGACGTTGTGGCTGTGATACCAGCGCGTGCCCGTGGGTCTCGGCGTGAAGCTGTAGCGGCGCGACCCGCCTTTCGGCACCATCGGCGTTCCTTCTTCCATCGAGCCGTCGACATCGGAGGGAACGTAAAGTCCATGCCAGTGCACGATATCGTCGATATCGGTCTCGTTCCTGACCTCCATCGTCACCTTGCGGCCTTCGCCGAGGCGCAGGACCGGACCGGGGGCGGTTCCGTTATAGCCGAAGGTCTTGATCACTTTTCCGGGCGCGAGCTCGAGCGAAACGGGCGTGATGCGCAGCGTGTGATCGGGCTTGGCGTGGCGGTCTTGCGCCCATGCCCGATCGATGCCGATACCGAGCGCCGGCATCGCAGCGCCGCTCGCGGCCGCAGCCGCGAGGAATTGGCGCCGCGTCAAAGCGGGATGAGAGAATTGGGCCATGGCGGATCTCCTTAGCGCTCGTTCCCTGTGATCATGAGTTGCGGGTAAGCTTAGCGCCTCGATCATGACAAGCGAGGGGCAGCGGGGCCTTGCGATTTTCGAGCCCAAGCTGGCCGGGCTTGCTACATTCGGGAATGCCGATATCGGAGGAAGCCATGACGACGAGCGACGCGCGCGATGAGAAGCTTCGCATCCGCGAGGTGATCGAGAATTGGGTGATCTGGCGCGACGCGGGGCT
>CAYMNX010000015.1:0-2324 GCA_964391905.1 uncultured Rhizobiaceae bacterium | reverse complement strand
GACGCCCGGCAAGGTCGTGCAGCTTCTCACCGTCGCGACGGTGACGCCGCGCAAAGGGCATCTGCTCCTCATCGCGGCGCTGGCGCAGCTCGACCGCGATGATTGGGCGCTGCGCGCGATCGGCAGCTTGACGCGCGATCTTTCCCATGTCGCCGCGGTGCGGCGCGCCATCGCGATGCACCGGCTCGAGGATCGCATCACGCTCGCCGACGAGATCCCGCAGGCGCAGCTCGGCGCCGCTTACGATGCCGCCGATCTCTTCGTGCTTCCGTCCGTCCTCGAAGGCTATGGCATGGCCTTCGCCGAAGCGCTGGCGCATGGGCTGCCGATTATCGGCACGCGCGCCGGCGCCATTCCCGATACCGTGCCGGACGATGCCGCGATCCTGGTGCCGCCGGGCGATGCGGCCGCGCTCGCCGCGGCGCTGTGCCGACTGCTCGACGATCGCGCGCTGCTTTCGCGCCTCGCGCAAGCGGCAGCACGCCACGGCGCCGCTCTGATGGGTTGGGACGAAGCGACAGCGCATTGGCGCGGCGCGGTCGCGCGCTTGCTGGCATGAGCCGCTTCGCGCGCGACTGGCTACGGCTGCGCGAGGACGCCGATCTCGCGGCGCGCGACCCGGCGCTGGCGCGCCGCTTTGCCGCCGCGGTGTCGCGCCCGGCAAGCCGGCCCGTGCGCCTCATCGATCTCGGTGCCGGAACCGGCGCCAATTGCCGCGCGCTGCTGCCCCGGATCGCCGGCGATCAGGAATGGTTCCTGGTCGAGCACGACGCCGATCTCATCGCCGCGCAGGCTGAGGCATTCACGCTCTGGGCGCGCCGCCAGGGTTATCCCATTCGCGCGGGCGGCGGCCAGATCGTGATCGATGGCGGTGCGTCGTGGCACCTCACGAGCCTTCCCCTCGATCTCGCGGCGGATCACGCCGCGCTCGAAGCGCTCGCCATCGACGGCGTCGCCGCGTCGGCTTTGTTCGATCTCGTTTCCGCCGCTTGGATCGAGCGATTGGCCGCCTTTCTCGCCGCACGCCGCGCGCCCCTGCTCGCGGCGCTTACGGTCGATGGCCGACGCCAGTGGCGGCCGGCGCTGGCCGAGGACGCGATCATCGCCACGCGCTTCGCCCAGCATCAAGCGCGCGACAAAGGCTTCGGCCCGGCGCTCGGCGGCACCGCCCCCGAGGCGCTCCATCACGCCTTGATTGCGCATGGCTTTCGGGTTAGCGACAGCGCCAGCGATTGGCGGCTCGACGGCCGCAGCGCGGCGCTGCTCGCGGCCCTCATCGCCGCCGAGGCGGAGGCGGCAACCGAGGCGGCGCCCGATCACGCCGCAGTGATCGCGGCCTGGCAGGAAAAACGACGCCTGCAGTTGGCGGACGGTAAGCTTGAGCTTACAATCGGCCATCGCGATCTGCTGGCATTGCCAGGCTGAATCTGCAACAAACCGGCGTGAAGCCAAGGAGTGGAGATCATGGCGAAGGCGATCTGGCACGGTAAGGTGTTGGCGGAAAGCCCGCGCTTCGAGATGGTCGAGGGCAATGTCTATTTTCCGCCCGAGGCGATCGACCGCCGCTATTTCAAGGACAGCGCGACCACCACGGTTTGCCATTGGAAGGGAACCGCGCATTATTACAACGTTGCCGTCGACGGCGCCGAGAATAAGGACGCGGCGTGGTATTATCCGGATCCAAAACCGGAAGCGGCGCAGATCAAGAACTATATTGCTTTCTGGAAGGGCGTGGAGGTCCAGCACTAGGACCGCCGCATCCCCCAGTGAAAGCGGGGACGCAAAGGTTGATGTCGGCGTATAAGCGGAAAGCCGTCAAAATCGAACAGGGAAGCCTATGTCCGCCGGTCACAAGATTCTGATCGTCGATGACGACGACGCGTTGCGTCATTCGCTCGGCGAGCAGTTGCAGCTACACGAGGAATTCGCGGTCGCGCAGGCGCCGACCGCCAGCGCGGCGCTGGGCCTGGCGAAGGACCAGTATTTCGACGCCATTCTCGTCGATGTCGGCTTGCCCGATATGGATGGCCGCGAGCTGTGCCGCGTCATGCGGCGCTCGGGCGTCCGCGCGCCGATCCTGATGCTGACCGGCGCCGATGGCGAGGCCGATATGATCCTCGGCCTCGACAGCGGCGCCAATGACTACATCACCAAGCCGTTCCGGTTGAACGTGCTGCTCGCGCGGCTGCGCGCCCAGCTGCGCCAGCACGAGCTCAGCGAGGATGCGGTCTTCACCATCGGCCCTTACACCTTTCGCCCCAGCGCCAAGACGCTGATCGACGATGCGAAGCGCAAGAAGGTGCGGCTGACCGAGAAAGAGACCG
>CAYMNX010000014.1:0-2487 GCA_964391905.1 uncultured Rhizobiaceae bacterium | reverse complement strand
GGCGCGCTGGTGCTGGCGCGCTGCAATTTTTGTTGGGGAAATCATGGCCGCTTCGAGCGCGACACTTCACGAATCACCGGAAAATCTCAAGCCCGAGACGATCGAGCGCCACCGCGCTATCGTTTCTCTGATGGAGGAGCTCGAGGCGATCGACTGGTACGACCAGCGCATCGATGCCGCGGGTGACGAGGATCTGCGCCGCATCTTGACCCATAATCGCGATGAAGAGAAAGAGCACGCCTCGATGGCTCTTGAATGGCTGCGGCGCCGTGACAAGGCGCTGGACGATCATTTGCGGACCTACCTCTTCAAGGCAGAGCCTGTCAGCGAGATCGCCGAAGCGGCCGAGGCCGGAGAGGCGGGCGGTGAGCCGAACGGAAATTCCAATGGCTCGTTGGGAATTGGCAGCCTTCGCCAGGAGAGGGGCGTCCGATGAACCGTTTGCTGCGCGAGCTCGCGCCGGTTACGGATCGTGCCTGGAGCGAAATCGAGGCGGAAGCGCGGCGAACCCTCAAGACCATGCTTGCGGCGCGCCGGATCGTCGATTTCACCGGTCCTAAAGGTTGGGAACTCGCTGCGGTGACGAGCGCGCGCGACGAGCCGACCGTTACGGAGACACAAGGCGCGCTTCGCACCCGCGTGCGGCAGGTCCAGCCGATGGTCGAGCTGCGCATGCCCTTCGATATACCGCGCACGACCATCGATGCGCTCGATAGCGGCGCGCGCGACGCCGATCTCGACATGGTGGTCGCCGCCGCGCAAGCGGTGGCGCTGGCCGAGGACCGCATTGTCTTTCATGGCCATCCCGCCGCCTCGATCGCCGGCATCTGCGATGGTGGCACCGATGCCGCCTTGCCGATCGGCGAGAATTACGAGGATTATCCGACGCTCGTCGCGACGGCGCTATCGAAGCTGCGCGAGCGCGGCGTTGACGGGCCCTTCGCCGTCGCTCTCGGCAAGCGCTGCTATACCGGCCTGACCGAGACGACCAAAGAAGGCTATCCGGTGATCCAGCATGTCCAGCGTTTGATCGAGGGCCCCCTGGTCTGGGCGCCGGCGCTCGATGGGGCGGTCGTCGCCTCGATGCGCGGCGATGATTTCGAACTCATCATCGGCCAGGATCTCTCGATCGGCTATCTCGGCCATGATGCCGCGAAGGTCACGCTTTACCTCGAGGAAAGCCTCACCTTCCGCCTCTTATCGCCGCAAGCGGCGGTGCCGCTTTTTTATCGCGAAGAGGCGCAAAGAGCAGATGCTCCTGGCGGCGCTATGCCGCGTCGGTAATCGGCGATGATCGCATGACGTAAGGGAACTCTCGGCGCGGGGCGATCGTTCGCTTTTCGATGTCGCCGAAAGTTTTCGTCAGATCCGCTTCTCCTCGCAATGCCGTGCGTGATGGCCGCGAATTGTCGGCCCGAACTCGAACGAGGAGAATGCATGTGTCGGATTGGACGCGTCGCGCGTTTATTGCCGGTTCCGTTGCGGCAAGGGGGCTCTCCACCGCGGAAGTCCCACAGATGACGAAGGAAGCCGCCGCCGAGGCTGCAGATCGGGCACCGGCTCGCGAGTTCGAGATAACCCTTCTCGTCAACGATCGCCCGCATCGCGTCAAGGTCGATGCGGAGACGAGCTTGCTCGATGGGTTACGCGACCGGCTCCGCCTCTCTGACACCAAGAAGGGTTGCGCGCTCGGCCAATGCGGCGCTTGCACGGTCATCGGCGCTTATGATGCCGGCCGCATCGTCAATCCGAAGATCGCGCGCAGCCAGTGCATCGGCGGGATGGTCGGCGGCATCGGCATGGGACTGCTCGAGCAAGCTGAGTGGGATGCACGCTACGGGCGCGTGATGAACGCCAATCTCGCCGAATATTTCGTGCCGGTAAATGCCGACGTTGTCGAGACAGAGGCATTGTTCGTGCCGAGCGAGGATCTGAATTTCAATCCGCTCGGCGCCAAGGGCCTGGCCGAGCTCGCGCTCTGCGGTGTCGCGCCCGCGATCGCCAACGCGGTTTATCACGCGACCGGAAAGCGCATCCGCCATTTGCCGATCACGCCGGAAAAGTTGCCGGCCGCGACTTAAAAGTCCGGTTGAGTCCGCAAGGGGAGAATTCCATGGAGATCGGTTTCATCGGGCTCGGGGCGATGGGTTCGCCGATCGCCGCGAATTTGCTCAAATTCGGTCATCGCTTGCGTGTGTGGAACCGGTCGCCGGGCGCGGTAGACAAACTCGCGCAGCAGGGTGCGGAGCGCGCGTTCTCGCCGGCGGAGGTGTTCGAGCGCCCCATCGTCTTCACCATGCTTGCCGACGACACGGCGATCCGTTCGACGCTTCTTGATACGAGCGTATTACGGCAGGCTCGACGCGAGACGATTCATGTCGTGATGTCGACGATCTCGGTCGCTTTCGCCAAGCATCTCGAAGAGATTCATCGCGAGGCCGGCATTGCCTATGTCGCGGCGCCCGTGCTCGGGCGGCCCGACCTCGC
>CAYMNX010000013.1:0-6123 GCA_964391905.1 uncultured Rhizobiaceae bacterium | reverse complement strand
CGCCGCGGCCATGACGTCGTGCTCTTGCGCTGCGGCCACGATATCCGGCGCGTTTTCGAGGACGGCGTCACATGCGCGAAACCGGCGCGGCGCGATACGCCGCTCGTCATTGCCATGCCGGCGGGCGCCGCCGATCCCCTGATCTTCGAGGTGCCGCCGGCGCTGTTCGAGCTCCTGGCCGCGCTCGATGATTGGACCGAGCAGGCGTTCTTCGGCGCGACCCCCGAAGCGAAAGCGCTGATCGCCGAGCTGGCGGAGCGCGGCATTCTGGACGTGCGCGCGTGAGGATTTGCATCATCGGCAAGTTTCCGCCGATCGAGGGCGGCGTCAGCATGCGCACCTACTGGTCCGCGCATCAGCTCGCGCGGCGCGGCCATGACGTGCAGGTGGTGACGAACGCGAAGGAGGCGCAGCCGCCGTTTCGCATGCATATGCGTGCTCCCGACTGGCGGCGCTGCGACGGCGATTATGGCGAGGGTCGCGTGACCGTCCATTGGACGGATCCCATCGATCGCGCGCAATCCTACCTGCCGATGGCGAGCCCCTTCGTCTCGAAGCTCGCCGCTATCGCCTTGCGGCTCCATGCCGAGCGCCCGTTCGACGTGATCTTCTCGCATTACCTCGAGCCTTACGGCGTCGCCGGACATCTCGTCGCGCAGGCGAGCGGCGTGCCCCATGTCGTCCGCATGGCGGGGAGCGATTCGGGACGCCTGTGGCATCATCCCCAGCTCGCGCCGCTCTACGACCTCGTGCTGCGCAGGGCCGCGGTGGTGATCGCGGCCGGCACGGTCGCCGCGCGGGCGATCGCGCGCGGCGTCGACCGCGCCCGGATCGCTTCCGCCGGCGGCGTCGCCGTGCCGGAAGATCTGTTCGCGCCGCTGGGCCCCGCGCTCGACATCGCGGCGCTCTGCGACGAGGTCGCGCGCGATCCCGAGAGCCGCGATCTCCTCTGGGGCGCGTTCAGGGCCGATCGGCCTTATTTCGGCATTTGCGGCAAGCTCGGCGCGCGCAAGGGCTCCTTCGCGTTGCTTGCCGCGATGGCGCGGTTGAAGCGCGCAGGGCTCGATATTGGCCTCGTCGCGCTGGCGCATGGCGAGCCGGCCGTGGAGCGGGAGTTTCGCGCGCAAATCGCGGCGCTCGATCTCGCCGATCGCGTTCTGCAGCTGCCATTCCTGCCGCATTGGCGCGTGCCGCTCTTCCTGCGCGGCTGCCTCGCCGTGTGCTGCCTCGAGCAGGATTTTCCGATCGCGCATCACACGCCGATTCTCCCGCTCGAGGTGCTGCTCTGCGGCAAGTGCCTCGTCGGCTCGGCCGAGGTGATCCGCAAGCTGCCCGATTACGGGCGGCTGCCCCATGGCTATGGCTGTGTCGCGATCGAGGATGTGAACGACATCGACGTCTTGAGCGAGCGCCTCGCGGCGATCGTCGCGGATCCGGCGCCGGCGGCGGCGGTCGGGGCGCGCGGCTACGCCTTTGCCCGTATGCTGCAGAAGGACGCGGACTTTCCCGAGCGGCTGGAGCGCATTCTCGCCGCGGCGGCTGCGGGTGAGAAACTGCCGGACACCGACGATGCGGCCGCGGCTGGCGCGAGCGACGCTATCGGCGAGCGCTTTCCGCTGACGCGCATCGCCGCCGCGGCGCTCGCGGAGAGCGCGGAGACGGCGGAAGCCGCGGCCGACGCGGCAATGATGGATTTGCCGCGCGCGCGTCGCGTGCTTGCGGCGCTCGAGCGCGGCGCGCTCGCGGATCGCCCGCAGCGCGCGTCTCTCGCGGCGGCGGTGCGGGTCGAGGTCGCGATCGCGGCGGCGGAAAGCGCGCCGGCGCAGGCCGGCGATGACGGCGACGCGGACCCGCTGTTTCCCCTTTGCGCCCGGCGCTGGGCGCTCGATGACGACGATCTCGCCGCGCTGCGCCCCATTCGCAGCCCGGGCCTGCGGCTTCTCGCCTTCGACGACGATATCGCGGCGTTCCGCGGCGCGCGTGGGGCGCAGGACTTGCCCCCCGCGCCGACGCGTCGCCCCAGCTATATCGTCGTCTTCGCCGGCGCGCGCGGCAGGCGCGAGCCGCTGCTCGTCGATCGCGCGACGGCGCGCATCCTCGAGTTGAGCGACGGAACGCGGACCGCGAGCGAAATCATGGCGCAGCTGAAAGAGGAGGGCGGGATCGCCGCGGCAATGGCGGAAAATCTCGGCTGGATCGAGACGCTTTTCATTGACGGGCTGGTGCGATTGCGCCATCCCGAGATGGAGCCGCGGCCGTCGCGGCCGGGAAAGCGGCATTCTTCAGCGCGGCGATAGGGTGTTTTCACGCAGTCCGTAGATGAAACGAGATAGCATGTCTTTCGCGAAGGAAATTGCAGATGCGCGCGACACGCGGCAGGGTTGCCGGATGATCCGGCGCAAATTCTTGGGCTTGCTCGGCGGGCTGGCGCTTTGGCCGCTCGCGGCGCGCGCCAAGCAATCGGGGATGCCCGTGATCGGGTTCTTGAACAGCGGCTCGGCTGCGGCCTTCGGCAATTTCGTCGCGGCCTTCCGCCAGGGTCTCGCCGATGCGGGCTTCATCGACGGCACCAATATACGGATCGATTTCCGCTGGGCGGAAGGGCGCTACGGCGCGCTCGATGCCCTCGCGGCGGATTTGGTCAACAATCATGTCGATGTGATCGCGGCGACAGGCGGCGTGGTTTCGGCGAAAGCGGCGCTCAAGGCGACGAACACGATTCCCATCGTATTCGTCGTCGGTTTCGATCCGGTTGGGCTGGGCCTCGTCTCCAGCCTCAACAAGCCCGGCGGCAATGCCACCGGCGCCAGCCTCTACACGACCGAGCTCGCGACGAAACGGATCGAGCTCCTCTACGAGCTCACGCCCGGCACGCGCAAGGTCGCATTCCTCGTCGATCCGAAAGCGGCCGTCACCGAGATCGAGGTGAAGGAGACGAGCGCGGCCATCGAGCGCTCGGGGCGCGAGCTCCTGGTCCTCAGAGCCGCCAATGCAAGCGAAGTCGACGCCGCCTTCGCGCTGGCGCATGAGCAGCAGGCCGGGGGGCTCGTCGTCAGCGCCGATCCGCTGTTCACGACGCTCAGCCGCCAGATCGCCGGCCTCGCCGCGCGTCACGGGATACCGGCGGTCTATCCCGTGCGCGAATACGTCACCTCGGGCGGGTTGATGAGCTATGGGCCCAATTTCGCACGCGCCTATCGCGATGTCGGCAATTACGCCGGGCGCATTCTCAAGGGCGCCGATCCCAGCAGCCTTCCCGTCGAGCTGCCGACGACCTTCGACCTCGTCCTCAATCTCAAGGCGGCGAAAGCGCTCGGCCTCACGATCTCGCCGCTGCTGCTCGCGATCGCCAATGAGGTGATCGAATAACGCGGCTTCCCTAGCGCGAGCCGACAGAGCCGGGCGCCGATTCCCGCAGCGGCGCCGCAAAGAAGGCCGGCGGCAGCAATTGGTGTTGCGGTGCGTCGACGCGATCGGCGATACGCATATAGCCGTTGAAGCGCGGCGATTTGCCGATCGCCCAGATCACGGCGTTGCGCAGCGGATAGGCGGCGCGCGGCCATTCCGAGGTGATCCAGTCGTAGCGGCGCGACCAGAGCTGCGTCCGGGTCGAGACCCAGCGCCAATCGCGCTGCCATGCGGCGAGCGCGGCGTCGAGATCGGCGTGCGATGAGACATAGTCCGACAGCAGCACGGCATTCATCAGCGAGAGGCCGGCGCCCTGGCCGAGCGTCGGCGGCAGCGCATGCGCCGCATCCCCCATCAGCACGACGCGGCCTTTCACCCAGGAGCGGGCACGCACCAGCGGATAGGGATGGTGAACGCCGCCGGCGCGGTGCGCGCGCTCGAACAGGCCTTCGGCGGCGAGCTTTGGAAAATGGGTGCTCCAGTAATCGCGGTCGATCGGCAGCGTTGTGCCGCGCGCGTCGCGGAGCGGGGCGATGAAATAGCAGAACGCGTCGGTTGCGCTGCACGGACAGACGCCGACGCGCAGCCGGCCCGACCAGAATTCCCGCACCACATCCTCGGCCTCGGATGCGGTGCGCTGAACGAGGAGGCGGATTGCGCCCGAGGCCGAGCCACGCACGGGCAGGTCGAGGTCGAGCATGCGGCGCGCCAGCGAATTGACACCGTCGGCCGCGATCACGAGCTCCGCCCGCCATTCGCGGCCGCCGCTGCGGATCGTTCCGTCGGGACTGAGCGCGTCGACCGCGGCGCCGGTGTGTACCCGCGCGCCGAGCGCCAAGGCGCGCTCATGCAAGGCGCGGATCAGATGCTCGCGCTTGACGTTCCAGATCGTCGTCGCGTCGCGCAGAAATCGCCGCTGCAGCAGCCGGCCGTCCTTGTCGAGCGTGCGCGCCTCGCGCAGGACGATGCCGTCGCGCCGGACCGCGTCCGTCACCGCGAAGCTTTTGAGGACCCGCTGCGCGTTGCCCTTGATGAAGATGCCGGCGCCGATCTCGCGGACGGCGCTGCTGCGCTCATAGACGTCGACCGACCAGCCGTGACGCGCCAAGCCGATCGCGGCGGCAAGCCCGGCAACGCCGCTGCCGCAAATGATTGCTGTCCGCATGCCACGACCCCCGTCCTTTATTCAGCGACGCAGAATAGCACGTTCACGACATCGCCAATGATGAAGCGCCGCGGCATCGGCATATTCCCCGTCGTGCTAACCCCGCACCTCTCCCCTTGACCCACGGAGCTTCCCATGTGCCACACCAAATTCGTCAATCTCTGCGCCCTGGCCCTCGTTCTCGCGAGCGCCGCGCTTTCGGTCGCGCAAGCGGCCCCGCGCCAGTCCGGGATCTACGACCGGGACGATCGGTTCATCACCGAGGATGGCAAGGTCCTGCCGCGTTCCGAACGCACGATCGCGAACTAAGCGCCGCCGCAGGCGATCGACCGGCGCCGCTTGCGTTGCTCGATCGCCTCGCGCCTCGATCACGGCGGGCCGAGGCCGTCAACTCGCTTGCTGGCGTTTCGGATCCCGATCCTCGCTGTGATGCGACATCGCGATCTGCCGGATGAGCTGCAGAATGCAGTCGCGCGCATCGACATGCGAGATCCGCCGCAGTGCGCGAACGAGCTCCATCTCCTTGCTGAGAAACGTGCTGCTCTCCGGCGAATCGTCATCGAGGCCCTCGAAGAAAAAGCCGATCGAGCATTCGAGAAACTGTGCCGCCGCGAAAAGGCGGCTCGCGGAGATGCGGTTGTTTCCGTGCTCGTATTTCTGCACCGCCTGGAAGGAGACGCCGATGCCGGTGCCGAGCTCCGTCTGATTGATCCCGGCGAGCGATCGCGCCAGCCGCAGCCTTTGTCCGACATGGGTGTCGATAGGGTCTGGGCCGTCCGCGCGAACGGTGCGTCGCGGGCTCTTCGCTTGCTTCGGTTTCATCACGATTTCTCCGAGGGCCGATGGCCCAAGCTATGAACGGATGCGGCGTCGCATCCTGTGCCCGGATGAGCGAAATATTCGACCATGTGTCCGCCACGCATGAACAATTGCGTTAATTATGCGGCCATCCCGCCAAGGCGATGAGCCATAAGAGGCTTGCGATCAAAATGACGGCCACTGTGCCGTTGGCCGGACTGCCGAAGGCTCGATACAATGATAAGCCGGATCGACAAAACCATACTTTCATGATACCGCCTGCCGGAGGAGGGACAAGACTAAAGCGATCGGCCTGGCCCCATCGATGCTTCCAGGGGATATTGACGGCGCTTCAAGGGGCAACCGGCCTGTTGCAATGCAAGATGCCGAAGGCGGCGGCGCTTGATAATGGGCGCCGTCCTGAAGGCATTCTTCACGAAAGCTGAATAAACGGCTTCTCGCGCGGGCCGCGCGCCCCGTCACCTGGCGGCTGGCTTCTTTCCTTCGAGCGCGGCGAGCTTTCGCTCGGCTTCCGCGATCTTCTCGAGAATAAACTGCACCATCGCCGCGCTCGCGCCGGCGACGAGGCGCGCACGATACTGCTCGATCAATTTCTTGAGCTCGTCGGCTGTTTCCATGGCGCAACGCTACGCCATGGGCGCCAAGCGCCGCGTTAATCGCGGCAACGCATCTTGTCGCACCCTGCGCTACGCGTTGTCGCAGCCGCTCGCTCTCTTTGGCGGAAAACCTCA
>CAYMNX010000012.1:0-2145 GCA_964391905.1 uncultured Rhizobiaceae bacterium | reverse complement strand
CATCCGCGCCGGCGACATCGTTTTCCATTACGTGCTGGAAGGGCCGGAAAGCGCGCCCGTGGTCATGCTATCGAACTCGCTCGGCACGAGCCTCGCGATCTGGGATGCACAGGCCGCGGCGCTCCGCAGCAAATATCGGGTGCTGCGCTATGATACGCGTGGCCACGGCCTGACCGATGCACCGCCGGCGGGAAATAGCGGCTACACGATGGATCAGCTCGCCGACGACGCCGCGGCGCTCATCAAGGCGCTCGGGATGAAGCGCGTCCATCTCTGCGGGCTCTCCATCGGCGGCATGCTGGGCCAGAAGCTCGCCGCCAAAGCGCCGGAGCTTTTGTCCTCGCTCATCCTTTGCGACACCGCGCCCTATATGAATCCCCAAGTATGGGATGAGCGCATCGCTCTCATCCGCCGGGATGGGCTCGAGGCGATCGCCGATGCCACGATGCAGCGCTGGTTCACGCCGCGTTTCCATGAGCAGCAGCCCGATGCGCTGAAAGGCATCCGCAACATGCTGGTGCGGACGCCTGTCGAAGGCTATGTCGGCTGCGCCTACGCGATCCGCGATATGGATCTGCGCGCCGATGACACCAAGATCGTCTGCCCCACGCTGATCATTGTCGGCGAAGAGGATCCGGCGACGCCGGTTGCGGCGGCGCGCGAGATGAACGCCGCGATCAAGGGCTCGAAGCTCGTGATCGTCCCGCAAGCGGCGCATATCGTGACGATCGAGCAGCCGGCCGCGCTCACCCGCGCGATCAACGATTTCCTGGTCAGCTTCTAGATGGAGCGGTGGATGGCGAGAGATAGAAACAAGGAGAAGGCGCGATGAGCGCGGATGGCGATTTCAAATCTTACTGCCTCAATCCTTCGAAGCCGAAATTCAAACCGCCCGCCGGCGCGGTCGACGCGCATTGCCACGTCTTCGGTCCCGCGGCGAAGTTCCCTTTCGCGCCGGAGCGCAAATACACGCCTTACGATGCGCCGAAGGAGAAGCTTTTCGCGTTGCGCGATTTCCTCGGCTTCGAGCGCAACGTCATCGTGCAGGCGAGCTGCCACGGCACCGACAATACCGCGACCATCGATGCGATGGTGAATTCCGGCGGCAAGGCCCGCGGCATCGCGGTGGTGAAGCCGACCATCTCCGAAGCGGAGCTCAAGGAGATGGACCAGGCCGGCATGCGCGGCGTGCGCTTCAATTTCCTGCCGCGCCTCGTCGATGCGACGCCGCATGAAGTGTTCCTGGGCGTCGCGCGAAAGATCGCGCCCTTGGGCTGGCATACGGTCGTCTATTTCGAGGCGCCGAGCCTTGCGACCATCACGCCGTTCCTCAAGGCGCTGCCGACCACGATCGTGCTCGACCATATGTCGATCCCGGACGTGAAGAAGGGCGTCGATCATCCCGATTTCCAGGCCTATCTCCGCCTCCTCGATGAGAACAGAAATATCTACGTCAAGGTGACGGGGCCGGAGCGCATCTCGGCCAAGGGGCCGCCCTATGACGATGTCGTGCCCTTCGCGCGCGCAATCGTCGAGCGCTTCACCGATCGCGTGCTCTGGGGCACGGATTGGCCGCATCCCAACATGACGACGCATATGCCCGACGATGGCGTGCTGGTCGACATGATCCCGAAGATCGCCCCGACCGCGGCGCAGCAAAAGGCGCTGCTCGTCGACAATCCGATGCGGCTTTATTGGGGTTAGTATGTTCTCCTCATCCTGAGGCGGCCGCGCCGAAGGCGCGGCCCTCGAAGGATGCAGGCCGAGGCGCTGTGGCCTCGCCCTTCGAGGCTCGCTCCGCTCGCACCTCAGGGTGAGGAATTCATTGAGCATCGCACTTTAGGGGAGACACCACCCATGGCGACCTTCGTTCTCGTTCACGGCGCCTGGCATGGCGCGTGGTGCTGGCGCCGCGTGGCGCGGCTCCTTGCAAAGAACGGCCATGAGGTGTTCACGCCGACGCTGACCGGAGTGGGCGAGCGCTCGCACCTGCTCAATCCCTCCATCAATGTCGAAACCCACATCCTCGACGTGGTCAACGAGATGAAGTGGCAGGAATTAAAGAACGTGGTGCTGGTCGGCCATTCCTACGGCGGCATGGTGATTTCGGGCGTTGCTGAAAAGATGGAAAAGGCGATCGGCTCG
>CAYMNX010000011.1:0-8186 GCA_964391905.1 uncultured Rhizobiaceae bacterium | reverse complement strand
GCTCACATTCCCCGCAACGCTCCCAGAACCCGTCGTCGTCCCAGAAACGCTGCTCACACCGCCCGTCGAGCCACTCGTGCTCCCCGTTGAGCCGGTTGAGCCCGTGCTACCTGTCGAGCCGGTGCTGCTGCCGGTCGAGCCCGTCGAACCTGTGGAACCGGTGCTCCCCGTTGATCCCGTGCTCCCCGTTGATCCCGTGCTCCCCGTCGAGCCGGTCGAGCCCGTACTACCGGTCGACCCGGTCGAACCAGCGCTTCCCGTCGAGCCGCCGGTCGGATCGGTGGTCAGATCCCAATTGCCATTGGTGTATTCATACCAATTGCCGTTCAACGCATCGGCAAAGAGATGGCCATTCGCATCGACGACGATCTCTTTGGCGTAGCCACCCGTGTCTTTGCCGTTGAGCAGGATGTCGGTGCCGCCCTGCGTTGTCGTCGCCGTGCCGAAGGTCCAGGTCCCGTCGCTCGTGACGAGATGGCCGCTGCTGCCCGGCAGCAAGCTCGTGCCATCCGCGGATATCGAGGTCGATCCGCTCGTGCCCGTCGATCCGGTGCTGCCCGTCGAGCCCGTGCTCCCCGTCGAGCCCGTGCTCCCCGTCGAGCCGGTCGAACCAGTGCTGCCCGTCGAGCCGCCCGTCGGATCGGTGGTCAGATTCCAATTGCCGCTGGCATATTCATACCAGTTGCCATTCCGTGCTTCGGCGAAGAGATGACCATTCGCATCGACGACGATCTCTTTGGCGTAGCCGCCCGTGTCTTTGCCGTTGAGCAGGATGTCGGTGCCGCCCTGCGTTGTCGTCGCCGTGCCGAAGGTCCAGGTCCCGTCGCTCGTGACGAGATGGCCTCTGCGGCCCGGCAGAAAGCTCGTGCCATCCGCGGATATCGAGGTCGATCCGCCGGTCGGATCTGTCGTCGAGATCCAACCCTTGCTCGAATATTTCCACCACGTGCCGTTCGCCGCATCGGCAAAGAGCTGACCATTCGCATCGACGATGATCTCTTTGGCATAGCCGCCCGTCGCTACGCCATTGAGCAGGATCGCATGGCCACCGCTGGCCGTTGCGCTGCCGAAGGTCCACACGCCAGCGCTGGTCACGAGATCGCCGCTCGCACCGTAAGTGAGACTCGCTCCATCAGCCGACAGCGGAATCTTCGGCGCAGCGCTCGCCACCCAGCCGCTGCGCGTATCATATTCGTACCAGCTGCCGCTCAGCGTGGTCGCGTAGATGTGACCGCTGGCATCGATCACGAGCTCTTGCGCGTAGCCGCCCGCGATCGGTTTGCCATTGAGAAGAATTTGTGTTCCGCCTGTCGCGGTTTTCGTACCAAACGTCCAAGTACCAGCGCTTGTCACGAGACTATTGCCGGTACCGGCAAGCAAAACCGAACCATTTGGCGAAACGGTGCGCGTGGCCATCAAAAAACTCCTGAGAAGAGGCGGCGCAGGAAGAGCACCCGCCCATCCGTTGCGCTAAGCTGTCGCCATCACATCGTCGGCGACTTAATCAAGTGTGAAGGGGTGCAGCTCGGCCGTTAGAGACGAGTAATGAAAGCCGAGACCGGAATAAAATGTCGCAGGTATTTGCGTGAGATTCTCACTCATGTGACAAAGCCGTGACTTTATCATCCAGCGATATGACGTATTGGATACAGAGGAAGTCCCGAGAACATTTTCATAAATAGTGCGCATGACTGCTTCCCCCGCTGCGCTCTCTGCTGACAACCTGTTTGGCAAAATTCGCGCAAAATTTCTTCACTTGAATAACAGTCACGCCGTGACAAAGCCGTGGCCTCTCGCACATCGCATGACGAGCTGACCATGCTCGGGTCGCATCGAGACTCGAATCGGCGATCATGCACCGCGCGTAATGCCGCGGCGCGAGCGACGCGGGACGTTCCTGCAACGGCGCTCCACGCAACGCGCCAGCGCAATTAAACTTGTCAAGCAAGACGAGGTGGCAACGCTGGCACCAGCGCAACGCGTTGACGCAGCCATATGCGAAAGCGGATGACGAATCGTTCTCAACGTGCTGATTTATTGGAAATTGCCGGCCCGATGCTTGATGAAGGCGATCCTCTTTTGAGAAAAGCCTTGATCAAATACCCGGGGATATTGATGTATCAGAACGATTTGCTGCAGCTTAACTTGCCAACGACATCGCGTAACGCGATGTTAACCAATTGCGTTTAGATCGAATCGTAGTTAGACAAGAGCACGAGCACGCCAGAGACGGGGGTAAGAGCGCGCGTATGAACTCAGATACGGATCTTCGCAAAGCATTGCGCGCATGCCGCGGCGCCGGTCTTTTCCTCCTCGCCTTCAGCATCGCCATCAACGTCCTCGCGCTCGCCTCGCCGCTCTACATGATGCAGATTTATGACCGCGTGCTCGCGAGCCGCAGTCTCGACACCCTGATCATGTTGACGCTCATGTTCGCGCTTGCGATCGGCGCGCTCGTCGTGATCGAAGGCTTGCGCAGCCTCGCGCTGGCGCGGCTTGGCACTTGGCTCGACGATCGCCTCGGACCATCGGTCATCATGGCGGGCTTGCGCACCACCGTCACCGGCATCGGCGCCGGCCGTGCCGGCCAAGCCTTGCGCGATCTCGCAACCCTGAAGAGCTTTCTCTCCGGCCCGACGACGGTGCCGCTCATGGATGCGCCTTGGGCGCCGTGGTACCTCGGCTTTCTTTTCATCCTGCATCCGCTCTTGGGCATAACCGGCCTCGTGAGCGGCCTCATCCTGCTCGGATTGGCGCTCGTCAATGAAGCGGCGACGAAGCGGCCGCTTCAGGATGCGAACACCGCCGCCGCGAAGAGCATGCAGGCACTCGATGCCGCGTTTCGCAATGCCGAGGCGATCGCGGCGATGGACATGCATGACGGCGTCCTTCGTCTTTGGCGGCGCTCCGGCCAAGCGGGCAAAGATGCCCAGCGCATTGCCGGCCAGCGCGCCGCCGCGATCCAAACCATATCGAAGTTCACGCGGCTGCTGGTGCAGTCGGGGATCATGGGAATCGGCGCCTGGCTGGTCATCGACAATCATGCCAGCCCCGGCGTGCTCTTCGGCTCATCGTTCCTGATCGCCCGGGCGCTCGCGCCGGTCGACAATGCAATCTCGACCTGGCGCTCGGTGGTGTCGGCGCGAATCGCCTATCGGAACTTACAGCAACTGCTCGAGACCGCGCCCAGCCTCGCGAAGGGAATGCCGTTGCCACCCCCGCGCGGCAACCTCACGGTCGAGCGTCTCGTCTATGTCCCGCCGGGCGCCGAGACGCCCACCCTCAAGGGGATCTCCTTCTCGCTCCGCGCCGGCGAGGTCTTGGGACTGATCGGACCGTCGGCTGCGGGAAAGACGAGCCTCGCCCGCTGCCTCACCGGCGCATGGCTTCCCTCCTCCGGAAATGTGCGCTTGGACGGTGCCGATATTTCAGCCTGGCATGCTTCCGGCGCGGGCGAGCACATCGGCTATTTGCCGCAGGATGTCGAACTGTTTGCCGGAACCATCCGCGACAACATCGCCCGACTCGGCGATGCCGATCCGACTGCCGTGATCGACGCGGCGAAACTCGTCGGCCTTCACGACACCATCATGCGCCTGCCCAATTGCTATGACAGCGATATCGGCGAAGCCGGCGTCAAATTGTCGGGGGGACAACGCCAGCGGCTGGGCTTGGCGCGCGCTCTGTTCGGCGAACCGAAATTCGTCGTGCTCGACGAGCCTAATGCGAGCCTCGACTCCGAAGGCGAGATGGCGCTCATCGAGGCGGTCGCGCAGCTGAAGGCACGCGGTGCAACGGTCGTCATCATCGCCCATCGGCCGAATATCTTGCAGCACGCCGACAAGATCCTGATGCTGCGCGGCGGCATGGTCGAGATGTTCGGGCCTCGCGCCGAGATCATGCCGACGCTCACCGGCGCAAAGGTCTCGCCGCTGCCGACGGTCGCCGCCATGGCCGACCGCGCCGCAGTCAGCGGCAATGTCGCATCGATGCGTGGTTCAATCGCCGGCGAATAGGAACTTTCTCCGCATGAAACGGCTGACACCCAGATCATTCCGCTTGGGCCGATTGGCGCCGAAGAATCTCGACCTTGGCCGACTGGCGCCCAAGGGCTTGTCGCGCCTTGCGCCGGCCCGACTCGATCGCGGCGCGGCCCCGGTCGCTTTCGAGCACGCCGGCGCGCCGGTCGCGTTCGAGCCGGCAGGCGCCAATGTGTTGATCGATGTCGTTCCGCCGACGCCATTGCACCGGCTGCGCGGTCCGCTCCTCATCGGATCGGTCGTCATGCTGCTCTTCGTCGGCGGCTTCGGTGTGTGGGCGGCGTTTGCGCCGCTCGAGAGCGCCGCGATGGCGTCGGGTGTCGTCGAGGTCGAGAGCGCGCGCAAGACCGTGCAGGCCTTCACCACGAACATCGAAGGCGGCGTCATCGATCAAATTCTCGTCAGGGATGGCGATCATGTGACCGAGGGCCAGCCCCTTATCGTCTTGAGCGATGTGAAGGCCCGCGCCACCTACACCGCCGAACAGGCGCAACTCGCGGAGGGCGAGGCGCGGCAAGCGCGCCTGCGCGCCGAGCGCGACGGTCTCGACAGCATCACCTACCCGCCGGATCTGCTGGCGCGCGCCGACAAAGAACCGATGGTGGCTGAGCTGATCGCGAGCCAGCAACAGCTTTTTGCCGCGCATCGCAGCCTGATCGATTCGAAGACAGCGGCGATCCAGCACAAGATCGAGCAGTCGAAGGACGAGATCAAAGGCCTACAGGCGCAAAACGCATCCACCGACACGAAGCTCAACCTCATCCGCACGGAAATCGACGACATGCGGCAACTCGTCGAGAGAGGCCTCGAGCGGCGCTCGCGACTCCTGCAGCTGCAGCGCGATCAGGCCGAGATCGAGGGCAGCCGCGGCCAAATCAACGCGCAAATCGAGCGCGCGCAACAGGCGATCGCCGAAAGCGAAGTCGACATCCTTTCGATCCGCTACGACGACGCCCACGAGATCGGCCAACAGCTCCGAGACACCGAAAGCAAGGTCCACGATCTCGAACAGCAACTGCGGACTGACGCCGACGTGCTCGCCCGGAATACCATACGCGCGCCCATTGCCGGCACCGTTACGGACCTGCGCGTTCATACGACCGGCGGCGTCGCCCGTTCCGGCGATCCGTTGCTCGACATCGTGCCGGGGTCGGACCGTCTCATCGTTACCGCGCGCGTCCGCCCCGAAGACATGGATCTGGTGCGCACGGGGTTGCCGGCGCTCGTGCGGCTCTTGGCCTATAAGCAGCGTCGCACGCCGCCGATCGAGGGCACTGTAAGCTACGTCTCGGCCGATCGCCTGATCGATGATCGCCCGGATGGCGACGGGCCGGCCGGGCAACCCTATTTCAAGGCGAAGATCGCGATCGACGCGGCCGCGCTGCAGAAGCTACCCGAGGTCAAACTCGTGCCCGGCATGCCGGCCGAGGTGATGATCAAGACCGGAGAAACCACCGTCGCGCTCTACACGCTGTCGCCGATTCTCGACAGCTTCAATCGCGCGTTTCGCGAGAAATAAGGTAGAGGCGATCGTCGCTGTCCATCACCGACCCGTCGGCACGCCCTCTTTCCGGCGCTTCGCCTCGCGATAGGTCTTTTTCAGTGCCTCCGGCGCCTTCAGCTTTTTTCCGTAGAGCTGCTGGATAAATCCCTTGTAAGGGATCCAGCGCTTGAGAATTGACGCGCGCATGAGGTCGCCATCGGCCGGCGTGGTCGAATGATCGACGAAGCCGCATTCACGGGGCTTCGCTTCGTGAATCCGACACGCGCCGCCGTCGAGCCAAACACAGGTTCCACGATCGGACGGATCGGAAATGGCGCCGGGCTTTTTGCCCATGATCGCGGGGGCCAGCACATAGATTGCCTTCATCTGGCCGTGGTCGTCGATCAAGGCCGCATCGATGGTCAAATACCGCCGGAAGAGCTCGTCGATGCGAATGCTCAATTGCCGCGCCAGCGGCTCGATCTGATCTGGCGTAAACCATCCGGGCTTGTGGCGGCAGAAGTTCTGGCAGCGATCACAGGAGCATTCCATAAGCCCCCTTATACCCTGTCACCGGGTCGCCATCATCCAACAAGAGCGCGATCATTGTGCCGCCCTGGCACGGAACGTGGGAGATACGGCGATCGCGATAGAGCTGGAGGAAGCTGCGGTGCCGACAGCGGGGGTCTAATGCGCGCCTTTATTGACGAGGACGGCGTGCGCGGTCGATAGGATGATCAGGAGGTCGAAGAGGAAGCTATAGTTCTTGATATAGTAAAGATCGTAGGAGAGCTTCGCCTTGGCATCCTCGATCGATGCGCCGTAGGGGTGATTGATCTGGGCCCAGCCGGTGATCCCCGGACGAACGCGATGCCGTTCGGGATAAAACGGAATATCCCGCGACAGGCTTTGGACGAAGAACGGACGTTCGGGCCGCGGGCCGACGAAGCTCATATCGCCGCGCAGTACGTTGATCACCTGCGGCAGCTCGTCGATTCGCGTCATGCGAAGGAACGATCCGATACGCGTGATGCGCGGATCGCGCGCGGCCGCCCATTGCGGTACGCCGTTGCTCTCGGCATCGACCCGCATTGTGCGGAATTTGTAGATGTTGAAGGGCACGCCGTAACGCCCGACGCGCTCCTGCTTATAAAAGATCGGCCCGCGGCTATCGAGGCGGATGGCGAGCGCGGCAAGAAGAAGCATCGGCAGCGAGGCGAATAGCAGCGCCAGGCTCACGATGATGTCGAGGAACCGCTTCAGCGCCGTGTTCATCATCGTGCTGACGCGGAAGCCATCGGAGTAGATGAGCCAGCTCGGATCGAGCGCCTTCAAATTGACGCGCCGCGTTTCCCGTTCCCAGAACGAGAGATAATCCGTGATCGTCATGCCCTCCATGCGCGCATCGAGGAGCGGCTGGAGGGGCACGCCGCGCCGCTCATCGAGCGCGACGACGATCTCGTTGGCGGCGGTCCGGCGCGCGACGTCGAGAAGCGAGGTTGTCGGTGCCCAAACCCGCGCGGATGGAACTTCCGGCGCTGCGTCGGTCAACGGAACGTAGGCGACGATCTCCGTATCCGAGCGACGGCTCTCGTTCGTCAGATATTCGATCTCGGCGGCGAGCTTTCCGACGCCGACGACGAGAACGCGGTGCGGCGTCACCGCCACTTTCGCAAGGCCGACATAGCTCAGCCGCACGAGCAGAATGCAGGCCAAAAGGATGGCGGCCCACGAGGCGTAGGTCGCAAGCCGCGCGCTCGCCGCTTGCTCCGGTCGGAGGAGGCTTATGTTCCACGAGATGAGAACGATCGGGGCCGATACGCAAAGAAGCGCAAGGAGGCGCGGCAGCGAGCGCCAGAAGTCCTCAAGCTGACGCGGCTGATAGAGCCCCATCGCGTACATGACCATCGAATTGGCAAGCGCAGGAACGGCAATCGCGCCGACATAGTCGCTCGATTGCAACCGCAGGGAGGCGATGGAGTTGGCGGCGGCGTAGAGAATAATCGCCACCATGATGCCTTCGCAGACGAAAAGGCAAAGTGCTCCCGCCGATAGGTAATGGCGAAAAATTCTCAACACTCAAATGCCCCCCGGTCGCGCGAACGCAACTCTTGTGATTACCAAAGTCTAGGCTTCGAACGTTATCCGACCGTGAAACCTTGATTAAGGATCGATGACCAAGAACGGCAGTCGCCGAGCGCGACGAGGTCTCGTTTGTGCGTTCGGCACGGGCGATTTTAACGGTTGCATGGGCTCGCCTGAGGCTGCAGCGCCGACGCGCCAATCATTCGGGCGGCGACGACGGTGACTAAACAATGTCAAGTTGCGGATGGAGTCAAGCAATTTAGGCTCTGCCGCTTGTGACCATTTACCTCGACCGGATCGCGCAAATCAGGCGAAGGGTAAAGGCTCTTATTCGTTGCGGGAGGATGGTGAAAACAACAAGGACGACAAGTTTTCATCGGTCGTGCGGACGCCCTCTTTTGCGGCGAGCACACCGTTAAGCATGCTGTTGCTTTGCTTCATCGGGAGAGGGCTTGGTGTTGGTTCGGCGTATCGTTGGAGGGTTGTTTGGGGGTGTTGATTTCCGAGTTGAGGTAGGAGGCGGCGAGCTCGATGCCGCGCTTGATGGTTTTGTCGTGGATTTTGACGGTTTTCTCGAG
>CAYMNX010000010.1:0-6317 GCA_964391905.1 uncultured Rhizobiaceae bacterium | reverse complement strand
AATGCCTCGATCGAGACGCACGAGACCGGCGCCAAGCCGCAGCTACAGCTTCGACTTGATGGGCGGCGGATCGCGATCGCCGGCAATGCGGTCGACCAGCTCAGCGCCGACACGCGCATCGACGATCCGCTCGGCACGCCGATGGTCGCCGGGCAGATCCGCGTCGCCGGTATCGACGCCGCTACCGTCACCGGCAAGGCGCAGCTCGACGCGACCGGGCCGCTGAGCGCGCTGGCGTTGCGGCTGACCTCCGATCTGCAGACGAGCAACGGTCCGGCCCAGCTTTCGACGAGCGCCACGGCCGACGTGCCGCAAAGCATCCTGCGCGTGACCGCGTTGAACGCCGCCTATGCCGGTGAAACCGCGCGTCTCCTCGGCCCCGCCACGATCAAGGCCGCGAACGGCTTCGCCATCGAGAAGCTGCGCCTCGGTGTCGGCGATGCGGTTATCGCCGCCGACGGCACGATCGCGCCGAAGCTCAATCTCAACGCTTCCATGCGCAACGTCAAACCCGCGCTCGCGAAGCCCTTCATGCCAAGCCTCGACGCCGACGGCGTCTTCGCCATGGATGCGCGGCTCGGCGGCACGATGGCGGCGCCGAGCGGCACGATCCGCGTGACCGGCCAGGGCCTGAAGCTGCGCAGTAGCGCAACGCAGGGCCTGGCGGCTGCGGCGCTCAACGCGACCGCCGAGCTGCGCGGCACGGCCGCTGCGCTCGATGCCCGGCTCGAGGCGGGCAACAATCTGCGATTGCGGCTCGCCGGCACCGTTCCGCTGCAGACGTCGGCGACGCTCGATCTCCGTGCCAACGGCACGGTCAATCTCGCCGTTCTCGATCCGGTCCTGATGCCCAGCGGGCGGAGCGCACGCGGCCAGATGGCGATCGATCTCGGTATCGCCGGCGCTTTGTCGGCGCCGCGTCTCAGCGGCTCGGCGAGCCTCGCCAACGGCGCGATCCACGACTACGCGCAAAGCATCCACATCGTCGATATGATCGGCACGATCGAAGCCGATGGCGACGTCTTGCGGATCACCAAGTTCACCGGACGCGCCGGATCGGGCAGTCTCGCGATCACCGGAACCGTCTCTCCGCTCGCGCCCGGCATGCCGGTCGATCTGACGGTCACGGCGCAGAACGCGCGGTTGCCGAGCAGCGATCTGCTGACCGCCGTGATGAGCGGCACGCTGAAGCTTCAAGGGCAGGCCACGGCGCAGCTCGACATTGCGGGCAAGATCAATGTGTCGCGCGCCGATATCAACATCCCCAACAGCCTGCCGCAGAGCGTTGCCGTGCTCGACGTGCGCCGCCCCGGCCAGGCGCCACCGCCGCCGCCGCAACCGACGCTGATCATCGGCCTCGATCTCGTCGTCGACGCGCCGGAGCGCATCTTCGTTCGCGGCCATGGCATCGATGCCGAGCTCGGCGGATCGCTGCAGATCACGGGCACCAGCGCCGCGCCGCAGATCAGCGGCGGCTTCAATCTGCGCCGCGGCACGGTCAGCCTCGCGGGACAGACCCTCAACTTCACCAGCGGCAAAGTGACCTTCGACGGCACGAGCCCCGGCGGCAAGCTCGATCCGGCGATCTCCTTCGTCGCCGAAGCTACCGGCAACGGCGTGACCGCGACGCTGGCGATCGGCGGCTATGCCGATGCACCGAAGGTTCAGCTGTCGAGCACGCCGGAACTGCCGCAGGACGAGATTTTGGCGCAGCTGCTCTTCAACCAGAGCGTCAACCAGCTGTCGCCGCTCCAGGTCGCGCAAATCGCGGCGGCGCTCGCCTCGCTCACCGGCGTCGGCGGCGGTGCCGACCCGCTCGGCATGGTGCGCAAGGGCTTGGGCCTCGATCGCCTCTCGGTGGGCGCGGCGTCCGGCAATACGAACGGTGCCACCGTCGAGGCCGGCAAATACATCGCCAGCGGCATCTATGTCGGCACCAGGCAGGGCATCTCGGGCGGCACGCAAGGCCAGGTGCAGATCGATCTCACGCGGAATCTAAAGCTCCAGACGACGCTCGGCACCGGGGGCGGCAGCGCGCCCGCGACCGGCACGACGCCGGACAACGATCCGGGAAGCAGCGTCGGCCTTACCTATCAGCTCGAATACTAGGCCCGTCAACGCGCCGGCGCCGTTTGACTTCTTAACCATCGCGCCCGGGCGGTTTCAATTGCCGAGCGCCGGCCCACCCCGCTATTCTCCGCCCGCGTTTGCCGGTTAGGCCGCAGATGGGGAGGACACGATGGACCAGTTCGCCACGACCAGCCGTACGACATGGAATCCGGACAAGTTCCGGCTGCGGCGCTTGGTCGAGCGCCTCATCGATATGGGCGAGATCGAGGTAATAAGCGAGCCGGTGGCGCTCTCCGAGTTGAGCCCGATCATCGAGAACACGAAGAAAGGCGTGCTCTTCAAGAAAGCGGGGCCCGAGCAGCAAGAGGTGGTGGGCGCGGTCAGCGCGACGCGCGAGCGCCTCGCCGCCGCTTTCGGCGTTCCCGAAAACAAGATGCGCGAAGAATATATGCGGCGCGTCGCCAATCCGCAGAAGACCTTCGAGGTGCCGTCGAACGAAGCGCCGGTGCACGAGGTCGTCCTCACCGGCGATCAGATCGATCTGACGAAGCTGCCGTTCCACGTCCAGCACGAATATGACGGCGCGCCCTACATCTCCTCGGGCATCGACTTCACCCTCGACCCGACGACGAAGCGCAGCAACGTCGGCTGCCGCCGCCTGATGTTGCGCGGCAAGGACAAATGCGGATTCAATCTCACCGCGCCGTCCGATCTGAGGCAGATCTATCTCGGCTGCGTGGCGCGCGGCGAGAAGCTGCAGGCGAGCTTCACCATCGGCGCGCATCCGCTCGACACCATGGGCGCGGCCAATCGCGGCGCGCCGGGGCAGCAAGAGATCAACACGCTCGCGACCTTCCGCGGCGAGCCGCTGCCGCTCGTCAAATGCTTGACCAACGATCTCTACGTGCCGGCCGACGCCGAGATCGTGCTCGAAGGCTATGTCGACGAGCGCGGCTATATCGACAATGAGGGACCCTATGGCGAGTATATGGGCTATTACGGGCCGATGCATGGCGACCCGGTCTTCCATGTCACCGCGATCACGCGGCGCCGCGACGTGCTGCATCAGACGGTCAAGCACGGCATCGGGCGCCAGCTCGGCTGGTGCGACGGCGCGCCGATGGGCGCGCTTCAGACGGAAGCGCGCGCCTTCCAGGCGCTGAAGCATGCCGGTATCGACGTCGTCGACGTGTTCGTGCCGCCGGGGCCCGGCGTCGGCTCGCATCTGCGCGTCTCGATCCGGAAGCGCACCGATGGCGATGCGCGCGACGCGATCGCCGTCCTCCTCGGCAATTCGCGCACGACGAAGCATGTCTATGTGACCGATGACGATGTCGATATCCGCTCCGCCGAAGAGATGGAATGGGTGATGGCGAGCCGCTTCCAGGCCGACAAGGATATCGTCGTCATGAGCAACATGCGCTTCATGCCGATGGATCCCTCGGGCGACGGCAAGGGCAACAGCGCCAAGGCCGGCTTCGATCTCACCTGGACCTTCCCGCGCCCCAAGGCAGTGACGGCGCGCGTGCCGACGGCGCCGCAGATCGGCGGCCCCGCGCGCTTCCAGACCGTGCGCCAGGCCTTGGAGCAAGGCGGGCCGACGCATTTCGCGAAGCTGATGTCGGTGCTCGGCAGCCGCGACGGCCGCGAGATCGTGCTCGAGATCGAGAAGCTGCGCGACGAGGGCATCCTCGAGCGCAACAGCGACGGCGAGTATTATCTGAAGAAGTAAACGGCCGCTTTTCCGTCCGTCGTCACCCCCGCGAAAGCGGGGGTCCAGGGCAACCGCGCGTCACTTGCCCTGGATTCCCGCTTGCGCGGGAATGACGATGTTATCGGGCGACGTGAACCCCCATCAATTCCGCCAGTAGGCGAAGCCCATCGCATTGCCGGTGCCGGCCTCGGAGCGATAGCACGGCACGTAGTCGACAAGGTGAGGCTCGTAGCCCAAATCGGCCATCGCGCCCGCGACCGGGACCCAGTTCTTCACCTCCGAGGTGCCGGCCTGGAAGATCGCCTCGCCGAGCTTCGCGACGCCCTCGATCCGCCGCGTCTTCAGCGCATCGACGACCGCGTTGTCGACCTCCTCGTCGATGACGAAATGAGTGAGCCCGCCCGAGGCGATGAGCGCGACGCGCGCATCGCTCTTCCATGAATCGATCGCGCGCAACAGCGACTTGCCGAAAGCGTAGCAGCGCTCGACGGTCGGCTGGTTCGGCGGATAGAAGGTGTTGAGCACCACCGGAACCGTCGGCACCGCCTTGTCGCTCATGATCTGGCGGAAGACGAAGCCGAAGGCGTGCGGGATGTGGTGGACGCCCTGCGGCATCTCTTTGAGCGAGGTGACGTCGAAGCCATCCGTGATCGCCTGCGCGATGATGTGGGTCGCAAGCTCGGGCAAGCCGTGATAGGTCGCGCCTTCGACCGGGATGTGGCCCGGCAGCGCGATCGGAATGCCCGGCGCCATCTTCCCGATCTCTTCCTCGGTCGGAAATTCGTTCGGGATGATCTCGCCGCGATAGACGCTCATCGCCGGGATGAGCGCCTCCTTGAACATCTCCATCTGATCGTTGCCGACGATCACGGCGACGTCGGGCTTCGCCTCGGCGAAGACGGCGGCGAGCTTGTCGAGGGCGCGGCGGCAGGCGGCGTGACGCTCGTTCCAGATCTGCTGCGTCAGCTGCTTCTCGAGATGCTCGCCGGCGCGCAATTGGACCAGCTGATCGAAGGTGTAGGATTTGCCCTTGAACCAATGCTCGGGATTGCGGCGGTCGGCGGCGACGCGCTGGCCCCATTGATCGGGCGGCGTCGACAGCATGGGTCCATGCGAGGTCCCGATCCCGAGAACAATCTTGGCCATGATGATTCGCTCCTTGGGGCTATTCGGTTGTGCGCTGCAACAGCACCAAAAACAGCCGCGCTCTTGCCATCACGTTGTATGCTCCGGCCCGGCCTGTCAACAATCCCGCTCGGGGATCTCTCGGAGGAAATGTGGGAAAGATCGCAAGAATATTAACCCTTATGCTCGGCTTGAGCGCTTCGTGGAACGCGACGGCCGGCGAGAAGCTCGGCCTTCTCTATGCGCCGACGACCGGGCTCTTGCCCTCCTATATCGCGAAGGACGAAGGCATTTTCGAAAAGCACGGCCTCGACGTCGACATGACGTTGCTGACCAATCAGGGCGCCGTCATCTCGGCGCTGATGGGCGGGACGGCGCCGATCGTGACGCCCTCGGCGCTCGCCGTCATTCAGGCGAATGATGCGGGGCTCGATATCGTCTTCGTCGCCTCCTCGAGCATGTCGCCCTCGGCCTCGCGCACCGGCGTCTTCGTCAAGAACGGCAGCAACCTGCATGGCGCGCGCGACCTCATCGGCAGGAAGGTCGGCGTGCCCTCGCTCAACACCTTCATCCATGTGATAACGCGGCGCTGGCTCAAGGAGCAGGGCGTCGATTACAACAAGGTCAATTTCGCCGAAGTCGGGTTTCAGCAGATGGCCGATACGTTGAGCGCGGGCATCGTCGATGCGGCCTATGCGATCGAGCCCTATTACAATCGCGTCGCCGAAGTCGGCTATGTCATCGGCGATCCCGACGCGACCTTGCCGAAGGGCACGCTGACCTCGGTTTATGCGACGACGCGCGAATGGGCGAAGGCGCATCCTGCGACGATCAAGGCGTTCCGCGAGTCGCTTGCCGAGGCGATCGACTTCATCGGCAAGAACGAGCCGGTCGCGCGCCAGGCGCTCGTCAAATACACGAAGCAGCGCCCCGACATCGTCGCCGGCGCGACGATGCCCGTGCTCGAAGTCTATGTCCGGCCGGCGCAGGTGCAGTTCTTCATCGATCTCGCCCGCGAGCAGGGACTCATCAAGTCGAATCTCGACGCCGCCACGATGATCGCGCCTTGATTTTGGCCCCCTCACCCCAACCCTCTCCCCAGCGGGGAGCGGGAGGGACCCGCGCAGCGGGAGGGTGAGGGGTGCTGCGCGATCACTTGTACGGCGGGAAGCCGCAGAGCTCGGCGGGATTGTCGACGAAGATGCGGGTGCGCGTCGCCTCGTCCGGCACCCATTGCAGCATGATGTCGACGAGATCGCCGTCATTGGGCATCGGCTTGAAATATTGCGGATGCGGCCAATCGGTGCACCAGAGCAGCCGGTTGGGCGCGTGCGCCACGAGCTTATGAATGATCGGATCGGTATCGGCGAACGGAAACGTCTCTTGCGAGGAGAAGCGCGGATTGATC
>CAYMNX010000009.1:0-5188 GCA_964391905.1 uncultured Rhizobiaceae bacterium | reverse complement strand
GAGCGAGGTCGCGGTGATGAAAGGGGCGACGATCACCACCGACGTGGTAACGCCCGATTCGCCGGGCTTCGTCTATCTTTTTGGCCCCAATGTCAGCAACAGCGGCACGATCACCGCACCCGAGGGGGAGGTGGCGCTGGTCGCGGCGCGCACGGTCAATTTGACGCCGGGCAATTATTCGAAGCAGCTGGGCGCCAATAACGGCGTGCCGAGCCTCAATACATCGAATCTGATGCCTGTCTTCCGGGCCACCGGCGTTCTAACCACGCCGTATCAGTCGTCGGGGGTGGACGCGAGCGGGAACCCGCTCGACGCGAATGGGAACAAGTTGGGGAGGGCGGCCAATAGCGGCCTGATCGATGTTTCGCAAGGCACGGCGATTCTCAACGGCCTGACCGTCACGATGAGCGGCGTGATCTCGGCCGATACCAGCGTCACGCGCAACAGCTCGATCTTCCTCGACGGGACGGTCTCTACAGAGCTGAGCGGCACGATCAGCATTGCGCCCTTCGACAACGGCACGCTTCCCCTGATCAGCGGCAGCGACAACCAAGGGAGCAGCGACGTCCAGAAATTCGCGCCGCCCGTGATCGAAATGTCGGCCCAGAATGTGGCGCTCGATTCGACCGGTCTCATCGTCGCGCCCGGCGCCACGGTCTCGCTCAGCGCCTATAACGGCGGCGTTGCCAACGCGCCCCTGCGCGTATACATGGCGCCGGGGGCGACCATCGACGTGTCCGGCCTGCAGGATGTGCTTGTTCCGGCGTCGTACAATGTCATTCCCTTCACGCCGACCGGCGAGGCTTTCGCCGACTTTCCGCTGCAGCGGAACGGACCGCTCTACGGCAAGACACTTTATATCGATATCCGCAACACCGGTAAGCGCAGCGACGGCTCGACCTGGATCGGCACCCCGCTTGCCGATGCGAGCGGTGTCATCGATCAATCGGTCGAGCAGAATATCGATCAGCTTTTGACCGCTGGCGGCTCCGTGAACATTACGACACCAACAAAGAACGTCGCGGCGAGCGTCGACTCCGATGTCATTTTGATGCCGGGCTCGGTGATCGATGTCCGCGGCGGCTCGGTTCAGTACCTGCCCGGCATGGTGCCGCATACCGTGCTCCTCGGCACCGACGGCCATCTCTACGATATCAGCAAGGCCGATCCCAATTTGACCTATGTCGGCATTGCGGGACAGTTCACGGTCGATCATCCGCGCTGGAACGTCACGGAGACCTTCGTCAATCCGCTCTTCGGTCCGATCTTCAGTCCTGGTTACGTTGAAGGGCACGATGCAGGCGGCATTGCGGTCAGCACCGTCCAACCGGTGCTCGCCGGCGACTTTCTCTTCGGCGCATTCGAGGGCGAGCGACAGATCGCCGCCGGCCTCGCCGCCTCGAGCTCGATCACCATCAGCCTGCCGAACGGGTCCTTTACCGCGCCGCGGCAAGCGAGCGGTACCGAGTTGCCGTCGCAGGGCTATCTGTCGCTCTTTACGGATGCGAGCGTGGTCCTTGGCACCTCGGATGATACCGGCCTCCCCGCCGATTTCGATCCCAAGCAGCCGCTCAAGCCGCCAACCAAGGCGCCGGCTACACCATCAAGCCTCTACGACTCGAAGAGTCTCTATCAAGCCAATATCTCGGCAGAGCGCCTGTCCTCCTACAATTTGAGCGCGCTCAATATTACCGCCAGCGATCTCGTCATTCCGGCCGGCAATAGCCTCAGTCTTGCGCCGGGCGGCAGCCTTACCGTAAGGACCGCGGGCTCGATCGATATCGAAGGAAATATCCTTGCTCGCGGCGGGTCCATCAGCCTCATCACGGATCCGCGCGGACTCGGAACGGGCCCCGGTGCCGGCTTGCCCGGATCGACGGCCAAATCCGGCGACGGCGCGGCCGATATATTCATCGGCGGCGTGCTGGATGCGAGCGGCCGGTGGGTCAATGATGCCGGGCTCGATCTTGACAGTTTGAGCGGCCCCGGCTTTATCGACGGCGGCAGCATTTCGATCGTCACCTATGACGGCGGGTTCGCCGGACAGCTGACCGGCAATATCTTCCTTGGCGACAACAGCCTGCTCGACGTATCGAGCGGTGGCTATATCACCGCTCGCGGTATTCTCAAAACCAACGCGCGGGGTCTGCCGCTCGGCCAGGGCGGCAATCTCACCCTCGCCACCTATGGCGGCGGCGACAGGTTCAATACAGACAATAACAACACCAGCGGCATTCCAGCGCCGCCCACCACCAATCTCGCCCTGGTCCATCTCAATCCGAACCCGGGCGGCATCCGGGGCTTTGGATTTTCTGGTGGCGGCACGCTGACGATCGGCGCGCCCGATATCATTGATATCGGTGGGAAGGTGCTGGGCGATCAATATGCGATGAGCTTGCCGCTCTCGATCTTCGATACTGGATTTTCCTCTTACGTCGTCGAATCGACGCTCGACTATCAAGCGACCAATAGTTTCTCTCCCATCAGGCCAAGCCAGATCACCCTGGCGGCAGGGCAAAGCCTCTTACTGGAGCAGCAGAATTTCTCGAACACGACAAACTATCTCGGCTTGCCGACGGGCGCCGATCTCGGCGCGGTCGCGCCGCTCGTCACCTTGACGCCGGATTTGCGCACGCCGGTCAACCTGACCCTCGCATCGGGGAATATTCTCCTCGACTCCGGCTCGTCGATCGTCACCGATCCGCAGGCGCATATCGCGCTCACCGGCACCACCCCGTCCGGCACCAACACCAACGCCACCGCGCTCATCCTTGGAAGCATTGTCGATCACGCCGGCCAAGTGACGATCAATAGCGGCTATGTGTGGCTGGGTCCGAACGCCTTGATCGATCTCTCGGGGACGTTCATTGCCAATTCGACCTTCGGCACGACACGCAATTTTGCGGTCAACGGCACACTTCTCGGCGGCGGTCAAATTTCCATCGACACGAGTTCGGCGCCTCCCATTGGGGCCACCAAGGGCGAGGTGGCAAAGACCGCCGATGCAGGCGGGTACGTCGTCGCGCAAAATGGCGCGGTGGTCGATGTCTCGGGCATTTCGGCGCAGCTTGGAAGCGATCTTCAAAGCCCGCAGGCGGCATGGAGCGATGCCGGAACCGTCAGCATCAATACGGGAAGCTTCCTCTGGGACGGCACCTTCAGGGCGGCGGCGGGGGCGCCGCAAGGGAATGGCGGCACCTTTATTCTCGGCGGATCGACCATCGTCGTCGAGCAAAGCGGCGCGAACGTCTCGGCGGCGTTGAGGGGTCTCAACCCCGCGACGCCGCAAGCCTTGATCTCGACGTCGACGGTATCGGGGGCCGTGACCGGCTACCCCTTCCAGCCATCGCTGCAGAATCTTGATTTCGCCACCATCGACCATTTGGGCGCGTTCGACACCGTCTATCTTGCCGGCGGCGAGACCTCGATTGACGGCAATACTCCGAGCGGCCCTCTCGGCTTCTTCAATTTCGCGCCCGTTTCTGAACATCCGGACAAGGTCGTCTTCAGCGGAGACGTCGATTGGGCGGTGCGCAACCGCCTCTTTCTCGAAGGGTCGGGCTTCTACGCCGCGCCGGCCAGACAGTTCGGTGGCACATCGCCGACGGGCAACGGTTCGATCAACCTGGCTGCGGCCTATGTCCTTCTGAGTCGAGGCACCTTGCTCGGAAACGTGCCGCCGCCGACCTCAGGCGACGGAACCTTAAACGTCACGGCCGATACAATCGACATACAAGGCTCCAGCCTCAATAATTTCGCGACGGCGAATTTCACCAGCCATGGCGATATTCGCTTTGGCGCGTCGCTCTACACGATCGGCATCGCCGATACCCTGGCGACCGCCGCCGGGACGGCCGGGGGCGGCGGCGCAAGGCCTTTCGCCCAGCTCGAGACGGCCGGGGACGTGAACTTCTCGGCGCTGCGCGTCTATCCCGAAACGGGCGTCGATTTCGCCGTCACATCGACGAGCGCGAACGGAACGATCACTTTCTCCGCGCCCGGGACGGACGCCGAAACCCCGCTTTCCGCGGGCGGCAATCTTACCGTTTCCGCTGCGGTCATCAATCAGTTCGGAAATCTCTTCGCCCCGCAGGGCGGCATCACGCTGGGCGCGCAAGGCGTGACGCAAAGCGTCACCCTCGGCGCCAACAGCATCACCGCCGTCTCGCTCGGCGGGACGCTCGTGCCCTATGGACAGACCGAGGATGGCATCAACTGGTTCTACACGATCGACGCCGCGCCGCTGGGGGCGCCACCATCGAAGACGCTGAGCCTCTTCGGACAGAACGTCACGGTCGACCCGCACGCGACGCTCAATCTCAGCGGCGGCGGCGATTTGCAGGCGATCGAATTCGTGCCTGGTACCGGCGGCTCGCGCGACGTGCTGAAGACCGGCACGAATGGCCAGACCGTCTATGCGCTGCTGCCGTCGCGCAACGATCCTGTAGCATCATTCGACGCCAATTTCACCTTCTCGTTCGGAGACACGCAGCCGCTTGTCGGCCAGCAGATCTGGCTGCCGGGCGGAAACGGAATCGCACCCGGCTATTACACGCTCTACCCGGCACATTATGCGACGCTGCCGGGCGCGTTGCGCGTGGTCGACATGGGCAGCGCGCTCGCTCATCCTGGCCAAGCGGGCGCGACGCTCCCGGACGGAACGCAGCTCATCAATGGCTTTTATGCCCAGACCAATATCGGCACGCGCTCCGCGGGTGGCGAAGTCTTCGCCGTGCAGACGGGCGCCGTGTGGCGGCAATATAGCGAGATCGACTCCGCCTCCGCGACCAGCTATTTCAGCGCCCAGGCCGCGCATGACGGCGTGGTGGCGCCGCCCTTGCCGATCGATGGCGGGCGTCTTGTGATCGCGGCGACCGCGGGTCTCGATTTGGGCGCGCGCGCCTTCGCGCAACCGGCGGCAGGGGGGCGCGGCGGCGAGCTCGATATCAGCGGCAACCAAATCGATTTGATCGGACCGCAAGAAACCGCGGCGGCGGGGTATCTCGGTGTCTCGGTTGGGCAGCTCGACAATTCGGGCTTCGAGAGCATCCTGATCGGCGGCCTGCGCAGCGACACCTCCAGGTAAATCTCCTTTCTTGTCTGACCATCTCCCGCCAATTTCTCTTGTAATGGGAATTTTAAGAACATTACGGTCACAACAAGAATGATCAGCAACAAAGCAAATAAC
>CAYMNX010000008.1:0-1513 GCA_964391905.1 uncultured Rhizobiaceae bacterium | reverse complement strand
CCCAGGCCTATACCAGCAAGCAGACATACGATACGCAGCGCGCGCTCGTCGCCCAGCTCGAAGCCCAGGTGCAAATCGATCAGGCGGCGATCGATACGGCAAAGACAAATCTCGACTACACGACGATCCGGTCGCCCATCGACGGCAAGGCGGGCATTCGTCTCGTCGATGCCGGCAACAATGTGTTGGCATCGGCAAACACGGGCATCGTCGTGCTCACGCAAATGAAGCCGATCTCGGTGATCTTCACCCTGCCCGAAGAAGATTTGGCCGCGGTGCAGCGCGCCGTCGCGGCCGGTCCGCTCACGGTCGTGGCCCTTTCGCGCGATCAGAAAACCGAGATCGACCGCGGCACGGTGGCCGTGATCGATAATGAGATCAATCAAACGAGCGGTACGGTGCGCCTCAAGGCAACCTTCCCCAATGAGAAGGAAGCGCTCTGGCCCGGTGAGTTCGTCATTGCGCACGTTTTGATCCAAACCAAGCATGATGTCCTGACGATCCCTTCGCCGGCGGTGCAGCGCGGCCCGGACGGCTTATACGCCTACGTCGTCAAGGCCGACGATACCGTCGAAATGCGCGCGCTGAAGCTCGATCAATTCAGCGAGGGTTCGGCCATCATCACGGGCGGCCTCCAACCCGGCGAGCGTGTCGTCACGGCCGGGCAATATCGGTTGCAGCCGGGCGCTCGCATTCAGGCACAGCCGGGCCAGGCCAACGCCCCACAACAGGCGGCCCTCACGGAAAATTCGCAATGAACCTCTCCACCCCTTTCATCCACCGGCCGATTGCCACCTCGCTGCTTATGGCGGCGATCCTGCTGGTTGGCGCCGCGGCTTATCCGCTTCTTCCCGTCGCGCCGCTGCCGCAAATCGACTTTCCGACCATTCTCGTCACGACGCAGCTCCCCGGCGCCAGTCCCGAGACGATGGCTTCCTCGGTGACGCAGCCGCTCGAGCGTCAATTCTCGCAAATTCCCGGCGTCACGCAGATGACGTCGAGCAGCACCCTCGGCAACAGCTCCGTCACGATCCAATTCGAGCTCTCACGCAACATCGATGGCGCGGCGCAGGACGTGCAAACGGCCATCAACGCCGCCAGCGGCCAATTGCCGAACGATCTTCCGTCGCCGCCGACCTACCGCAAGGTCAATCCATCGGATGCGCCGATCCTGGTGCTCGCCGTGAGCTCCGACGCGCTGCCGCTTACCCAGGCCGACGATTATGCGGAAAATGTGCTGTCACAGCATATCAGCCAGCTCTCGGGCGTCGCCCAGGTCAATATCGGCGGCCAGCAAAAGCCCTCGGTTCGCGTCCAGATCGATCCGGCGAAAGTCGCCGCGCTCGGTCTTTCGCTGGAGGATGTCCGCTCCGCCCTGACGACGGCGACGACGGACACCCCCAAGGGATCGATCGATGGTCCGACACGGACATTCACGATCTACGACAACGATCAAGAGCTTCAGGCCGATCCGTGGAATAATATCATCATCGCCTATCGCAATGGCGGCCCG
>CAYMNX010000007.1:0-5589 GCA_964391905.1 uncultured Rhizobiaceae bacterium | reverse complement strand
CGGCGGCGAGCTCGACTATCTCGACGACGGGACTTTGGCCGCCGCGCTCACCGCACGCACGAAGGTCGAGAGCGACGCGGGGTAGCGAGAACAGTTCCCCCTCACCCCTCCCGCTTCGCAGCAGGGAGAGGGTTGGGGTGAGGGGGCCGTGCCGTTACTCCGCGATCAGCCTTGGCTTGCGCGCCGTGTCGAGATCACGCACTTCGGCGGCTTCGCCGTCGATGACGGTGTCGAGCGCCGTTACGGAGAAGACGGGGAGGCTCGGCGGCAGGGGCTTGCTCGGCTGCAGCCCGAGCGCGGCCAGCTTCTTCGCGCGGCCCAGAACGAAGCGGTTGGTGGAGGCGGCGAAGCGGCTGAAGCTGTCGGCCGCCTTGTTGAGGCTCTTGCCGACATCGGCGACATGGCCCATGGCGCCGGTGAGGCCATCGAGCAGGGCCTCGGCTGCAGCGACGATGCGCTGCTGATTCTCGACCTGCCGCTCCAGATTGATCTCGGCCGAGGCGAGCGAGATGAGGCAGTGGAGGGTGGTCGGCCCGGCGAGATAGATGCCGCGGGCGCGCGCCGCGTGAAGGAAATTCGCGTCGGCCCGGTTGAGCTTGTCGAGCGCCGCCTCGTTGGGGAGATACATGACGCTGACCGTGCGCGCGATCTCCTGCGCATGCCCGGCCTCGCGCCAGGCGTTGCGGATCGCGGTCGCATAGTCCTTCTCGCCGAGCGCGCGCAGATGGAGATGCATGGTTCGGGCGAGGTTGCGATAGGCCTCCTCCTCGGCCTCGGTGCCCTCGCTCGCCGCAATCTCCAAAAGATATTTCGAGGCCTTGCTGTCGATCACCATCACGCCCGAGGACGGCAAGAAGACGATCGCATCGGGGCGAAGGCGCCGGCCATCCTCGTTCTGGGTCGTGAATTGCAGGATGAAGTCGCGGTTCTGCTCGAGGCCGAAGGCCTTGAGCGTGTTGGCGAGTCCGACCTCGGCGAGCTGCCCCGCGCCTGAGGGGTTGGTCAAGGAGCGCCATACCGTGTCGAGCACCTTGCCGTTCTCCTGGAGCCGTCCTTCGAGCGCCGCCACCGCGTTGGCGAGGCTCTCGACCTGTTTCAGGAAGCTCTCGCTGGCGCCGGCGAGATGTTTCTGGGCCGCTTCCCGCGATTCGGCATTTTCGCGCTTGTGGTCCTCGAGGAGCTTCGAGGAAAGTTGCGTGCCGCCTTCGAGCAGCGCCGCCTTGGCGGAGGTCAGCATCTCTTGCTGCACGCGCTCGAATTCGGCCATGCGCTTCTCGGCCTCGATCAGCTGCTGCCTCGCCGCGGCGAGCTCCGATTGCGCGGAAATCCGCGCCGAAATCGCGCTTTCGCGCTCGGCCGCGAGCTCCGCCATGCGGCGCTCGGCCTCGGCGAGCTTGGTCTCGGCAATAAGGCGGCGCTGCGCCTCGCGCCCGCGAATGAAGAGAATGGCGCCGGTCGCGACCGCCGCGGCGAGAAGGGAAATGAGAAGCGTTTCCATAAGCGCAATTTTACCCGATCTCGCCGGGCGCAAGGCAAAGGGAGGCTGACGACGAGCTATAAGCTCCAAGCCATAAGCTCAATGCTTAGAAGTTACGGCTTAGAGCTTCGTGCCTTTGAATCGCTCTAAACCATTGACGAAAGAGCGCAGGCAGCCTACCTAAAACGCGTTATGGCGATCCTTCCCATCATCACCGCTCCCGATCCGCGGCTCACAAAAGTGGCAAAGCCTGTCGAGAAGGTCGATGCGTCCCTGCGCAAGCTGATGGATGACATGCTCGAGACCATGTATCAGGCGCCGGGCATCGGCCTCGCCGCGCCGCAGGTCGGCGTCCTGAAGCGTGTCATCGTCGTCGATTGCGCCAGAGACGATGAGAAGCCGCAGCCTTATAAGCTTGCCAATCCCGAGATCCTGTGGCGCTCGGAAGAGATGCTCACCAATAACGAGGGCTGCCTTTCGCTTCCCGAGCATTATGCCGATGTGACGCGACCGGCCGAAATCAAGTTGCGCTATCTGGATGAGCAGAACGAGATTCGCGAACTGCACGCCAAGGGTCTGCTCGCGACCTGCATCCAGCACGAGATCGACCATTTGGACGGCACGCTTTTCGTCGACCATATCTCGGCCTTGAAGCGCAACATCATTCTGCGCAAGCTCGCCAAAGCGAAACGACAGAAAGAACCGGCCGCCGTCTGAGCCGGCCATCATGCCCAAGCGCCGCCTCGCCTTCATGGGAACCCCGGATTTCGCGGTGGCAATCCTCGATTGCCTCATCGCTGCGGGTCACGACATCGCCGCCGTCTACTGCCAGCCGCCGCGTCAGGCGGGACGCGGCCATCGCGTCGTGCCATCGCCGGTGCAGCAACGCGCCGAGCAGAAGGGATTGCTCGTTCGTCACCCGACGCGGCTCGGTCCCGACGATGCCGCGGCATTCGCGGCGCTCCAGCTCGATGTCGCCGTGGTCGCGGCCTACGGGCTGATCCTGCCGCGCGCCGTGCTCGACGCGCCGCGCTTTGGCTGCATCAATGTCCACGCCTCGCTTCTGCCGCGCTGGCGCGGGGCGGCGCCGATCGAGCGTGCGATCTTGGCCGGCGACAAGGAGACCGGCGTTACCATCATGAAGATGGAGGCGGGGCTCGACACCGGGCCGATGCTCGCTTCGGCCGCCGTGCCGATCCTGGCGCGCACGACCGCGGCGGCGCTCCGGGCGCAACTCGTGGCGCTCGGCTCGCGGCTCCTTCTGCCGGTGCTCGATCAGCTCGAGACGGTTGCGCCGCGGCCGCAGCCGCAAGAGGGCGTCACCTATGCCCAGAAGATTTCACGCGAGGAAGGCCGCATCGACTGGCGCAAGGACGCGAAAGAGCTCGAGCGTCAAGTGCGCGCGCTCGATTGCTGGTTCGAGGCAAAGGGCGAGCGCATCAAACTGCTCGCGGCAGCGCTGGGCGAGGGTAGCGGCGCGCCTGGCACGGTGCTCGACGCAACGCCGACGATCGCTTGCGGCCGTGGCGCGCTCCAGCTCGTGAGCCTGCAGCGCGCGGGCCGCGGCGTGGTCGACGGTGCCGCCCTCCTGCGCGGCTTCGCGCTGCCGCCCGGCACCCTGCTGCCGAGCCCTTGAGACGGCCGTGCCGCGCTACAAGCTGACGCTCGAATATGACGGCACCGGCCTCGTCGGTTGGCAGCGCCAGAATAACGGGCTCTCGGTGCAGGAGATTTTGGAGACCGCGGTCGAGCGCTATTGCGGCCAGGCGATCACGGTGCATGGCGCGGGCCGTACCGATGCCGGGGTTCACGCGCTGGCGCAGACGGCGCATCTCGATCTGCCGAAGGAGGCCGCGCCCGACGTTATCCGCAACGCGCTCAATCAGCATGTGAAGCCCCATGCAGTGACGGTGCTCGAGGTCGCGTGCGTCGATGATCATTTCGATGCGCGGCGCTCGGCACGCGGGCGCGTCTATCGCTATCGCATCCTCAACCGCCGCCCGCCTGCCGCGCTCGAACGCGGCCGCGTTTGGCATGTCGGGCCCCGTCTCGATGTCGAGGCGATGCAGGAAGGCGCGGCGCTCCTCCTCGGCAAGCACGATTTCACGAGCTTTCGCGATTCGCTGTGCCAGGCGAAATCGCCGGTGAAGACGCTCGACGTGCTGGACGTGGCGCGGCAAGGCGATGAGGTCGTAATCGAGGCGCGGGCGCGCTCTTTTCTCCACCACCAGGTGCGCAACATGGTCGGCACCTTGAAGCTCGTCGGCGCCGGCAAATGGCAGGTTGCGCAAGTGGCGGAAGCGCTCGAAGCGCGTGATCGCCGCGCCGGCGGCCCGACCGCGCCGCCCGAAGGGCTTTATCTCGTAGAGGTAATTTACGCGGCGTGACTTAGTAGAGGCTTCCCGAAATCGTCACCACGACCGACCCGACGGCGACATCGATCAACACCATCGCCGCGGCAATCCAGCCGCCGGCGCCAATCGCGACGAGCGCGATGAACCATTCATAAGCGAGGATCGCGAAATAGGCGATGAGGTTGAGTTGGGGGCCGAGCGTTTCCGGCACGACATTGCCGACGAGCGCGGCGATGACGAGCAGCAGCACCGTTTGCAGGATCTGGGACCAATTATAGGCGACGATGAAGTCGAAGCCTTGCTCCTCGCGGCCGATGGCGCGGCAAAAGGCGAGGATCAGCAACGGAAACGCGGTCCAAGCGACGACATAGCCGATGCTCTCGATGACCAGAATATCGAAGAGCCCCGCCCGCGCGATGGTGTCGGCGTCGAGCCGCAGCATCAGCAGGATAAGAAAGCCGGGATAGCAGATCGCGGCGGCCCAGAACGACCGCCAGACGCCGCGATGCGAGAGGTCGAAGAAGCGCATCGCGCCGCGATCGAGAAAGGCCAAGCGCCAGCTGCCGTAAAGCGCTTGCGCCATCTCCGCGGTACTGGGCATCACGTCCTGGCGAAATAGAGCTCGAGCGCGGTGCGGTAGATCGCGGTGAGCGCCTCGAGATCGGCGACCGGCACGCGCTCATCGACCTTGTGCATGGTGAGGCCGACGAGGCCGAATTCCGCGACCGGGCAAAAGCGATGGATGAAGCGCGCATCGGAGGTGCCGCCCGTGGTGCTGAGCTCGGGCGTCTCGCCCGTCACCTGGCCGATCGCGCGCGTCAGCATGTCGCTGACAGGGCCGGGCGGCGTCAAGAATGATTCGCCGCTCACCTGGACGTCGAGCTCATAGCGCCCGCCGGCGGCATCGAGCTTCTCCTTGAGCCAGTCCTTGAGCTGCGCGCTCGTCCATTGATCGTTGAAGCGGATATTGAAGACGGCGCGCGCCTTGCCGGGAATGACATTGGTGGTGGGATTGCCGATATCGATGGTCGAGATCTGCAGATCGGTCGGCGGAAAGCGTTCATTGCCGCGATCGATCGGCGCGGCGAGCAAGGCCGACAGCATTTTCAAGAGGCGGTGCGCGGCATTGTCGGTCAAATGCGGATTGGCAGTGTGGCCCTGAATACCGGTGACGGTCAAGAAGCCGTTGAGGCTGCCGCGCCGCCCGATCTTCACCATGTCGCCGAGCTTCTTGGCGCTGGTCGGCTCGCCGACGATGCAGAGATCGAGCTTCTCGCCCCGCGCCGTGATCCAATCGAGGAGCTTCTTCGTGCCGTTGATGGCCGCCGCTTCCTCGTCGCCCGTGATGAGAAGGCTGATCGATTCATCGAACGCGTCGCGGCTTGAAAGGAACTGCTCGACGGCGGCGATGAAGCAGGCGATGGCGCCCTTCATGGCGCTGGCGCCGCGGCCGTAGAGCGAGCCCGCCAGCACCTCGCCGCCGAACGGATCGACCGACCAGCCCTTGGGATCGCCCGGCGGCACGACGTCGGTGTGGCCGGCGAAGCAGAAATTGCGCCCGGCTTTGCCGCGCCGCGCATAGAGGTTGCGGATCGGCGCCGTGCCAGGCTCCGAAAATTCCTGGATGTGGCAAGTAAAGCCGAGCCCTTCGAGCGTCGTCGCGAGCAGCGCGATCGCGCCCTCATCCTTCGGCGTCACCGATGGCTTCTTGATGAGCGCCGCGGCGAGTGCGACCGGGTCGAGCGGCATGGCTAACGC
>CAYMNX010000006.1:0-4612 GCA_964391905.1 uncultured Rhizobiaceae bacterium | reverse complement strand
CATCAGCTCGACGGCGGTGACGCCGAGCTGCGCCAAGCGCTCGAGCTCGGCGGCCGCGGCATCGTAGGTTCCCTCGCGCGTGAAGGTGCCGATATGGATTTCGTAAATGACGGCCTCGCGCCAGGGACGTCCGACCCAGCCCTCGTCATCCCAATCGAAGGCTTCGGCATCGATGACCTCGCTCGGTCCGTGCACATCCTGCGGCTGGTAACGCGATGCCGGATCGGGCACCCGATGCGCGGTGTCGATGATGAACTGATAGGATGCGCCGGCGCCGAGATTGGGGACGCCGAGATGGAACCAGCCTTCCTCGGTGCGCCGCATCGGCAGGTCGCGTTCGGGCTCCGCCAAATGAAGGTCGACGCGCTTTGCCGCCGGTGCCCAAAACTGGAATAGAACCCCGCCATCTTCGATCATCGCACCAAAGGGCATGCGATGAAGATATTTCATCGGATCGTCCCCGCGCCTAGCTCAGCTTGCCGATGGCAAGAATGAAGGTGCGCGGCTCGACCTGATAGGTTTCCTTGATGGAAAGAGTTTTGGCGCGGCAGCCCTTCGGCGCCGACGTATTCACGGCCATGGACCACGTCGCTACCCCGGCGACTTCCGGCATCGTGAAATCAAGCGGCTCGTGGTGTCCGTTCAGAAGCATCATCACCGGCTCCTTCCCTTTCTTCCCGCCAAGAAGGGTGGCGAAAAATCGCGCATCCGGAAAGTGCCAGTCCTGCTCCGTCATCTCCTCTCCATCCGGCCGCAGCCAAGCGATATCCTTCCGCCCGGTCTCGCGATCGAGATCGCCGCTCATGAAGTGATCGCGCGCGAGGCCATATTCCCGCCGCAGCGCCACGAGCTGTCCAACGAAATGTGAAAGGTCTTGCCCTTCCACCCCGAGGCCGGACCAATCGATCCAGCCGATCTCGTTGTCTTGATTGTACGCATTGTTATTGCCTTGCTGGCTGTTACCCACCTCGTCGCCCGCGAGCAACATCGGTACGCCCTGGGATAACAAGAGAGAGGCAAGAAAGTTGCGCCGCTGCCGCTGCCGACATTCGATGACGGCGGGATCGTCGCTTGGGCCCTCGACACCGCAATTCCAGCTGAGATTCTCGTCGGCGCCGTCTTTGTTGTCCTCGCCATTGGCTTCGTTGTGTTTCGCATTGTAGCTGACCAAATCCTGCAAGGCGAAGCCGTCATGGGCGGTCACGAAATTGATGCTCGCCGAGGGACGCCGGCCGTCGTGGCGAAAAATATCGGCCGAGCCGGAGAGCCGCGCCGCGACGTCGCCGATAATGCCGCCATCGCCGCGCCAAAACCGTCGCATGGCGTCGCGATAGCGGTCGTTCCACTCGGACCAGCCCGGAGGAAAGCGACCGAGCTGATAGCCGCCGATGCCCAGATCCCAGGGCTCGGCGATCAGCTTCACCGTCGAGAGCACGGGATCCTCCATCAGCACCGCGAGGAAGCTGTGGGCCGGGTCGAATCCCGAGGCGGTGCGCGCGAGGGTGGTCGCAAGATCGAAGCGGAACCCGTCGACATGCATCACCGTCACCCAATAGCGCAGCGAATCGATCACCATCTGCAGCACGCGGGGATGGGCCAGCTGCAACGAATTGCCGGTGCCGGTGAAATCGAGGTAGTAGCGCCGATCCTCGGGATTGAGACAATAGTACGAGGCATTGTCGATGCCGCGAAAGCACAGGGTCGGCCCGAGGTGATTGCCTTCCGCCGTGTGGTTGTAGACGACGTCGAGGATGACCTCGATTCCCGCGGCATGGAAAGCCGCAACCATATGCTTGAACTCGTGTTCGTTGCCGCCGCCGAGATAGCGCCGCTCCGGCGCGAAAAAGCCAATGCTGTTATAGCCCCAATAGTTGCGCAGGCCCTGCCCAATCAGATGGCCGTCATCGACATAGCTGTGCACCGGCAGGAGCTCGACCGCGGTGACGCCGAGGCGGCGCAAATGGTTGATGACGGCGGGTGTGCGCAGCGCCGCGATCGTTCCGCGCAACGTCTCTTCGACCTCGGGGTGAAGCCGAGTGAAGCCGGCGACATGGAGCTCGTAGATGACCGTATCCGACCAGGGATGTCGCGGCGGCCGGTCATCGCCCCAAGAGAATGTCTCGTCGACGAGTCGGCATTTCGGCATGAAGCGCGCATTGTCGCGGCGATCCGGGTTGGTGTCGCCGCGCGGCGCACCCGCGCGATAACCGAGATGCGCTTCCGAGACGCGCAGCGATCCGACAATGTCGCGAGCATAGGGATCGAGCAGCAGCTTGTGCGGATTGAAGCGATGTCCCTCCGCCGGCGCGTAGGGGCCGTGCACGCGATAACCGTAGAGCGCGCCGGGGCGCAGCTCCGGGATATAGCCATGCCAGATGCCGCCGCTGTTTTCGGGCAGCGCGATGCGGTCGATCTCGCGCCGGCCTTGGGGGTCGAAAAGGCACAGCTCGACCTTCTGGGCATGAGCGGAGAACAGCGCAAAATTGGCGCCACGCGCATCCAAGGATGGACCGAGCGGATAAGGCCTTCCGGCCTCAACGTTCGCCCTCATTGCGATCCGATCAAGTCTCGGCTTGTGCTAAAAAAATTGCCGCGAGCGGCGGAAGCGTGAGGACGAGCGAGTGCTGGCGCCCGTGCCAGGGCAAGGCCTCAGGCTGGAGCGTACCCGCGTTGACGACCCCGCTGCCGCCGAAGCGGCGGTCATCGGAGTTGAAGATTTCGCGATAGCGATGGGCGTCGGGAACCCCGATACGATAACCTTCGCGCACGACCGGCGTGAAATTCGCCACAACCATCACATGGTCGTCCGCTTGCCGCGCGTGGCGCTGAAAGGACAGAACGCTGGCGCTGCGATCGGACGCATCGATCCATTCGAAACCCGAGCGCTCGTGATCGAGCTCGTGAAGCGGGCGGCGTTCGCGAATGAGAGCGTTGAGCTCGCGTAGCATCGTCAAGACCCCTTGATGCATAGCATCCCCTAAAAGATGCCAATCAAGGCTGCGATCGTGATTCCACTCTTGTTCCTGGCCAAACTCATCGCCCATGAACAGCAGCTTCTTTCCGGGATGCCCATACATGAAAGCATAGTAGAGCCGCAGATTGGCGAATTTCTGCCAACGATCGCCCGGCATGCGGCCGAAGATCGAGCGCTTGCCGTGTACGACCTCGTCATGCGACAGCGGGAGAATGAAATTCTCGTTGAAGGCATAGAGCAAGCCGAAGGTCAGCTGTTCATGGTGAAAAGAGCGGTTGATCGGATCCTCGGCCATATAATTAAGCGTGTCATGCATCCAGCCCATGTTCCACTTGAAGCCGAAGCCCAGTCCGCCGACATCGGTCGGCCGCGACACCATCGGCCAGGCGGTCGATTCCTCAGCGATCGTGAAGGTGCCGGGGAACTGCGCGTAGGTCGTGCGGTTGAGACGCTTCAGAAAATCGATCGCCTCGAGATTTTCGTTGCCTCCGAAGCGATTGGGCACCCATTCGCCGGGCTTGCGGCTGTAATCGAGATAGAGCATCGAAGCGACGGCGTCGACGCGCAACCCATCGATATGATAGTGCTCGAGCCAGAAGCACGCGCTGTTGATGAGGAACTCGGCGACTTCGCTGCGGCCGTAATTGTAGATCATCGTGTTCCAGTCGCGATGCAGGCCCTGGCGCGGATCCTCATGCTCGTAAAGATGCGTGCCGTCGAATTCCGCCAGCCCGTATGCATCGTTCGGGAAATGGCCGGGAACCCAATCGAGAATGACGCCGATCCCGGCGCCGTGGCAGGCATCGACGAAAGCCTGAAAATCCGTTGGGCTGCCGAAGCGGCTGGTCGGGGCGAAGAGCCCTGTCGGCTGATATCCCCAGGAGCCGGCGAAAGGATGCTCGGTGATCGGCAGGAGCTCGATATGGGTGAAACCCATGTCCTTGACATAGGGAACGAGCGTGTCGATGAGCTCGCGATAGGTGAGGAAGCGATTGCCTTCCTCGGGCCGGCGTCGCCACGAGCCGAGATGGACCTCGTATATCATCATCGGGCTGGTGTAGAGGCTGCGCTCGCGGCGTTCCTGCATCCATGCCTGATCGTTCCCGTGGTGATGGTCGAGCCGCGCGACGATCGACGCTGACGCCGGCGGACGCTCCGTGGCAAACGCGACCGGATCGGCTTTGAGCGGTAGCAGGCGGCCATCCGCGGCCTTGATCTCGTATTTGTAGCGTTCACCCTCCGCAAGGCCGGGAATGAACAATTCCCAAATGCCGGCGCCGGGATGCAGCCGCATCAGATGCCGTCGCCCATCCCACTGGTTGAAGTCGCCGACGACGCTGACGCGATGCGCGTTCGGAGCCCAGACGGCGAAGACGACGCCGGCAACGCCTTCCATCGTGATGCAATGCGCGCCAAGCCGGTGCGAGGCCTGGACATGGGTCCCTTCGCGAAAGAGGTAGAGGTCCGTTTCGCCGAGCCAAGGTCCGAATTGATAGGGGTCGACGACGTCGACCGATGTTTCGTTCCACTCCACCTGCAGCCGATAGGGATGCGGCGGCGGACTCGAGAGGACGAATTCGCAAAGACCGTCCTCGTTTCGCTTCGCTTGCGTCGGCACGGTCTCGCCCTTCGCATGAT
>CAYMNX010000005.1:0-9232 GCA_964391905.1 uncultured Rhizobiaceae bacterium | reverse complement strand
TGACCTGTCGGGTTTGCGCAACCCTATGCACGGCTTGCGCCGAGGCATGCCGCGGAAGCGACGATTTGATCCTTGCGCGTTGTGCCGCAGCATGCGAAGACTGCGCGAGGCTTTGCAACGAGATGGCGGCCGGCTAAGACAGCGCCGGCGGCTCGATTCCCGCAACTTTCAGGGCTTCGAAAAGCCCTCGGATGACGCGCTGCAGCGCAGCGTCGCTTCCGGCCTCGCAGCGCGCAACGAGCATCGCCTGCGTGTTGGAAGGCCGCAGAAGCCACCATCCCTCCTCCGTCGTCACGCGCACGCCGTCGATCGTATCGACACGCGTGCCAGCTTCCGCGAGATGCGATTTCACCTTGTCGACCACCGCGAACTTTATGGCTTCATCGCAGGGAAAGCGCAGCTCGGGAGTGTTGGCAAGGCGCGGCAGGCCATCGCGGATCGCCGCAACGCTTTGCTCGGCGCGCGAGACCACGCCGAGAAAGCGAATCGCGGCATAGAGTGCATCGTCATGACCATAGAAACGATCGCCGAAAAAGATGTGACCGCTAAGCTCGCCGGCCAGCGGAGCACCAGTCTCCGCAAGCTTGCTACGCAGCAACGCATGACCCGATTTCCACATCAAGGGAACGCCGCCTGCCTCTGCGATATCGTCGAACAGCGTCCGGCTCGATTTCACATCGGCAATGATCGTACTGCCCGGGCACCGCGCCAGGACGTCTCGCGCCAACAGCATCAATAGCTGATCGCCGGCGAGGATGCGGCCTTTGCCATCGACGACGCCGATGCGATCGCCATCGCCATCGAAGGCAATGCCGCAATCGCACTGTTCGGCAATCACCGTCTCCTGCAACTGCACGAGATTTGCCGGCACGGTCGGGTCGGGATGGTGCGCCGGAAAACCACCGTCGATCGTCTCGTTGAGAAAAAAATGCCGACCCGGAAGGCGTTGGGCCAGCGCGGCCATGGCCGCGCCGGCGGCGCCGTTGCCGGCATCCCAAGCGACCGCCAGAGGCCGCTTTCCGTCGTAATCACGACGGAGCCGTTCGACATAGGCGTCGAACACCGAAATATCGCTCAGGCGACCGGCGCTGGGCGGCCCAAAGCCGCGCGCGGCGATCCGCCCGAGCTCCTGGAGCTTGGCGCCGAAGACGGGTTGCGCGCCGATCACCATCTTGAACCCGTTTTGGTCCGGCGGATTATGGGAGCCTGTGACCATGATGCCCGCCGTGGCGGCGAGATGGTGAACCGCGAAGTAGAGCATCGGCGTCGGACCGACCCCGATCCGCTCGACATCGACGCCGCTATCGAGCAAGCCCTCGACCAGAGCGGCTTCTAGTGAGGGCGAGGAAAGGCGGCCGTCGCGGCAGAGCGCAATTCGGTTGCCCCGAGGCAGCACCATCTTGCCGAAAGCGCGCCCAATCGCGCGCGCATCCGTTTCGCGCAGCGTATCGCCGTAGGTGCCGCGGATATCGTACTCGCGCAACAGGCTCGGATCGAAGAGATGCGCGCCTTCTGCCGTTCGGAACGCTTCTTGGCCGAGCTTGGTCAGCCCTCCTGCGACTTCCGCCATGCCCATCTCCTTCGTGTCCGGCTTTCACGGCATAAGGCGGCGGGCGGTTTTTGGTTCCGGCTCAGGCCTTGCGCAGATGAAAGGCGAGGCCATCCCAATGGACACAATCGCGGCTGCCGTTGCGCATGACCGCCAGCCCTGCCCTTTGCGCAAGCCTCATCATGTCGCGCCTGTCCAATGCGAGATCGCCACGATAAGAAAAATTGAAGATGACCAGATCGCCGGGCCGCCGCAGGATCCGCGCGACCTCATCGATATGTCTCTCCGGCATGCCCGCGCCGCTCTGCACGATATAAGGGAAGACGTCGACAGCGAGCACCAGATCGACGGTCCCGTCGGCGATCGCCGCAAGATCGAAGCCGGAGGTAAGAAGAAGCCCGACATTCGACACGGAAGCGCAGCGCGCGCGCGCGAACGCGATCATTCGCGGTGACACTTCCGTGCCGATGACAAATCGACTTCGCGCCGCGAGTCCCGGTAGGCAGCGGCCAATGCCACACCCGAGATCGAGAACACGGTGATCGGGGGCGAGGAGATTCCAATGCGCAAGACATGCGACGAGCTCGTCGGTCGCTTCGGCCAACAATGCAGCATTGCCGAGAGAATAGAGCGCGACGCTGGCCTCCGGTGAAATCTCGGCGGCGCGATCGAAGGCAGCGGCCCAATCATGCGGCGCTTGCCCCGCCTGATCATGCCGAACCCGCGTCAAAACGGCGTGGATAGTCGCCCAAGCGTCGCGATGCGCGGCAAAGAGGCGCCGAACCTCGACTAACAGCGGCGACGCCTTTTCCGCGAGCGCGGCATCGATCCGCTTTTGCGCTTCCTCGATTGTGTCCGCGGTGACCAAAAGGTGCATCAGCTCGACATTGGGAGATAGCGGCGCCTCCACCGCATGCGCTGTCGCTCCATCGCCGCCGCTCCATCGCTCAGATGCCGACATTCGCCACCCGGCGCGCGAGAATACGTTTCTGGTTCCATTGGTCCTGGGCGCCCCATTCGTATTTGTAGCTCTCGCGCCCGCGCAAAAAGTGGAACTCGGTTCCACCTTCGCGTTTCGCATCAGCGATGGCATGGGCAATCATCAGATTGCCCGGGCTCACCGCGGAGAATCTCGGATCGAATCCGCCAATGTAAGCATAGGCGCGGCGGCGATCGAAGAAGCCGTAATAACACGCCACGACCGCTCCTCCGATCCGCAATTCGAAAAGACGTGCCACGCCGATTTCGGCTAGAGCCGGCAGTACCGCACGGTGGAAGGCTTGCACGGTCCGATCGCCCAAAACGCCGCCCTCGCCATTCTGTTGCCACCGGGCGCTGTGCAATGAGAAGAGCGAATCGAGAAAGCGATCGATTGCGCAATCGTCGACATCGCGAATGGAGACGCCGCCCAAACGCCGCGCGCGCCTCTCACCGCGGCGCAATCGACGTTGCAATCCCGCCGAGATCGGTTGCGATAAATTTAGAACCGGACACACGCTTTGCCTTTCGGTGGTGTCGAGAACGGAGGGAGGTGGTTCGAGCCGCAAGGCCGCGGCGGAAGCGGGCAGCTCCTCGAAATGCCACTGCGCACCCGCCGGACATTGTCTCACGGCCGCGTCGAGAAGCATGCCGCGTGCGGCCGCTTCGAGGTCCGGATCGATTAATATATCGAGATAATCGCTAATCCCGACGCCAAGGGGCAGAATGCGGCGTTCACGCGCGCCATGCTCGAGATAGAGCGGTGCGAGCACAACGAGCCGACCGTCCTGCCAGGCGGCGAACGTCGCCAATTCGCCCGGCGCGAAGTATCGCCACCATGGTAGAAGCCAGGCGGGCGTTTGGAAGGGCGTGGCCGATCGGGCCCGGCGCCACAAGTCCCACCAAGCCGGCTCGAGCGCCCCAAGCGTATCGAAATCGTCGACTAGCTCGAGCCGCATCACGGCCTCAGCGATGGAACCATCGCAAGCGGAGCGAGGGGTTGTTGCGCGATTGCGGCATAGCGCGCCAAATAGCGCGCGACCATCACCTCGCGCGCAAAGCGCCGGCGTGCCGTCACCCGGCATTCCTCGGGATCGAGCGACGCTGCTTCGCGCATCGCCGCGGCGAGCTCGGCAACATCGCGCACCAGGAATCCCGTCCGGCCATCATCGATGATCTCCGGCAGGGCACCGCGCGCGAAGGCGACCACCGGCGTGCCACAAGCGAGCGCTTCCATGGCGACCAACGAGCTGGTTTCCTCGACCTCACTTGGGATCACGACGCAACGCGCCGCCGTCATCATCCGCCGCTTGCGCGCAAAATCGAGCGGGCCGAGAAAACGCCGTCGCCTGTCGAGCAGCGGCTCGACCTTGTCGTAGAAATAACGCGCGTGATCGGGATAGGGAAAAACCCGGCCGCCCAGAAGGAGTGATAGATCGGCACGTCGCGCCGCTTCGAGCGCGCGATGAACCCCCTTTTCGGGGCAGATGCGTCCCAGCATCAAAGCGAAGCCGCGCTTCGCATGCCGTGCGCTCAACGCATCGACGGCAACGCCGTTGGGAATTGGGGCAAGCAAAGCGGCACTAGGCGGGCACTGGCGGTGCTGCGACTGCGAGACGCCGTGCACCCAGATGCTCGGCCGCTGCGGTCTCAGCGCCTCGTCCCGATACCAGGAAGGGGGCAAATGCAGGGTGATGAGGCATCGCACGCGCGCGGCCGGCAAATACCGATCGACATCGATGCCGTGGAAATGGATCAGGTCGATCGGCCATTGCCGCAATGCCATGGCAATGGCAGCGCGATGATTCTGCCATGCCGTTGCGCGCGCTGCATCGTCGATGGTACCGCGAACAGCCGGAACCGCGATGAGATGTCCCGCGACCTTTGATCCTTCTGCAGCAATGACGATGGATCGATGGCCGGCACGGACGATGCCGCCATCGATATGGCTCAAGACCTGCTCGGCCCCACCGACGGCATCGGGACCGACCGGCGCGAAGGGATAGGCAACATTCAGGACCGTCAGTCTTGGACCCATGATGGGAGCCCGTATTCCCGCAGCGCTCGGCGCGCCGACTCTTGCCACTGCGCACCCGTCACGCCGAAATCGAAGCGGTCGTAGTGAAGCACGCCCTCGTTTGGCATCCGCGGGAAATCGTAACGCGGCGCCGGGCGAAGAGGCTCGATTCGAGAGCGAAAAGCCGTGAGCGTTGCCCGCTGCGTCGCGAATTTCTCCAACATCGCCTGCTTGCGATCCCATGCCTCGGCGTCGAGCTCGAAATGGCTGTCGTCCAAATCGTCTTCGCCGAGGAAACGCTGGACGACCAAGCCTTTTGCGTCGGCGTGATAAAACGCCATCTCGATCAGGCCGGGCGACGATATTTCAGCCTGCGCCAGGAGCCTCGCGGCAGCATGGACCGCGAGGCAGGTGGCGTCGTGATCGGGGTGACCGCCCTCGAAGGGGTGCGTTAGAACGACCTCGATATCGAAGACGGCGAAGAGCGCGGCGAGACGCGCGATGATCGACGGCAGATTGTGGGTCGCGCGCTGATCGGCAATACCGAGTTGAAAGAGCCGCGCCGGAGAAATGCCGGCGAGGTCCATCGCGGCGGTGAGCTCCGCGCGCCGGGAGGCGGCGTAGTCTTGCCGACTCGTAAATCCGTTGCCGCTCGCGTCCGTCATATTTTCGGGCGCACCGTCCGTCACGTGAAGAACCCAGGCATTTGGCAGCAATGCGAGACGGCCGCCGATGCCGATGGTCTCGTCATCGGGATGCGCAACCACGACGGCAAGGTGGTCTGCCGGAAATATCTGTCCCGTCGTGAGTGCGGCGATGACCGAATGAGGCCGCCGGTCCATGTAAGGCCGCTCGCTTAACGCCGCGCCAAGGCGAGCGGCTTCGCGGATGTCGCCGCCTCCTTCCCGGCATAACGCCGGATCATCGCGGCACAGAATTCAGCAAATTCCTCCTTCACCACGGGCGCGCTCGTGTGGTGCGGTGCGATGCCGCGGTGCTCAGGCGTGAAGCAGAAGGTGACGGTGACATCGAAATCCGCCAAAGCTTCCATTTGCCGGTCAAACCAGGCGAGCGCATTGGGCCTGAAACTGTCTGCCCAGGAAAGGCCCGTGCGCACATAGGTGACGCCCAGTCGCTTCATCCAAGCCACGGCGTCGTCAAGCCGGTGATCCTCGAAATGAAACCACTGGCAGAGGCCGAGTTCCGGAGTCAGCGCCGCGAACCGCTCGGCGGCGGGTTTGGGCGAGCCATCCTGCCGCAAAAGCCCCATGAAGAAATGTCGGTAGTAAGAGGAGCCTTCGGCCTCGCGATGACGCGTTGTCGCCGTCCATTCGCGCGGCAAATCGTAGAGGCTGTACCATTGAATGCGCGGCGCGCGGCCGCGCAAAAGCTGGGCCGTGCGCTCGAGACCCCAGACTTGGATCTCCTCGGCGCCAAAGGTCGAGATGCCGACCTCGCTGACCCAGACCGGCAAATCGGTGACGGCGCGGATTTCATCGATCTTTGCCGGCCACTCGTCGATCTTCCATAGATTCCAGTCGAGCGGGAAGCCGTGAACAGCGACGGCATCGACATGATCGAGCACGCCTTTGCCTTGCATGTTGCGGATGAATAAAGGATCGATCGGCGAGATACCACCCAGCACCTTGGGGAGGCGCGGATTGACCACAGCGATCGCCTTCGCCGCGGCAATCGCCATTTCGGCGAAACGCGACCAATCGGGATCGATTTCGGGGTCCCAATGCGATTTATTATTGGGTTCGTTCCAGATCATGGCTGCTTCGATCATGGACGCCGATCCCCTCGCGCTGGATAGACGGAGCCTTCGCTACCCTCGGCCTGCGCATGCCGGCGGCAGACATAGACCTCGATTTCCGGGTGGCTCAATATCTCGAATCCGGCGCTGCGCAGCAGCGCTTCGGCGCAAGCCCGGTTGGGAATCCACCAATTCGTCGGATCATCGGCATAGCGATGTTCGATGAAATGAAGCCTCGGGAAATCGGGCCGATCGAACGTCTCAGCTTCCCAGAACGAGTAGTTTTCGGCGACGGGCGCTGCCTCGACGCTGCCGCGCTGCATCGACTGGAAGACGAAGAGATCCCGGGCGACGTGCTCATGAATGAGATCGAGCGCGAGCAAAGGATGGCGCAGGTGATAAAGAACGCCGAGGAAGAGAACAATGTCGAAAGCCTCGCCGAGCGCGCCGACATCATAGACGGAGAGATGGTGGAACTCGACGTCGAGCCCCGTTACATCGGCGGCAAAGCGTGCCTGGTCGAGATAGGCTTGATCGGTATCGATGCCGATGACGCGTGCAGCCCCTCGCCGCTTCATCTCGAGCGAATAGAATCCCGCGTTGCAGCCGATATCGAGCACCGTTTTCCCGGCGAGATCGCTCGGCATCGCATCGCAGAAGCTGCGCCATTTGACCGAGGGGAAATCGCCGAGAAAGTGATCGGGCGCGGTGATAATCCCTCTCAAATTGAGATTGTGGAACCACGGCCCCAATCGGTCGACGTGGCGCTGAATTTCTTCATGCGACAAGGGGGTTTTCATACGTCTCGCACCAGCATCACAGCACCGCGGCCGTGCCCGTCGCGTCGGCCGGAACGGGCTCGCTCGCGGCGGTATCGACTTCCGCGAGAAGGCGCAAGGCCGCACGGTAGCCATTGAGCGTGCCGACATCGACATAGGCCGCGCCCGACTTCACGCCGACCGCATCGCCGCCTTCGGCAAGGTACGCGTTGACCAAGGTGCCGAGATATTCGTCGCAGCGCTCGCGCGCGAGCCAGAGACGACGCAACGCATGAAAAACGGAGCCTGGCATTTTAAACGCGCCCCAAATCCAAGACGATGAAGCACTCGGCCGCTTGACCTGGATCTCGCGAACGCGCTCGTCGCCGTCGAGCACAACGGCGTCAAAAAGCTCGGGGTGCTGGACCGGAAAGAGCAGAAAGGAGAGGCGGTCTTTCGGCAGATCGCACAATCCGCTGTCGGGAAACCACACCGTATCCGGAAGACCAACGGCGACGGCTTCATGCTCGGCAATGAAAGGCGCCGCGCGAAAAATTGCGTCGCAGAGGCCCGCGGGGGACGGCTGCACAACATAAGCGGTTGGGGTCGTGCCGTAGCTTTCGCCGTAATATTCGAGGATATCCGACTTGCCCGGCCCGATCACGAAACAGATCTTGTCGGCACCACCGCGAATGAGGCGTTCGACCAGATACTCGCTGACAGCGCAGGGGCGCTCGACACCATTATCAAGTCGACTTCCGACCGGCAGCAACTCCTTCGAAAACGCCAGTGGCTGAATGCGACTGCCGCGTCCCGCGGCGGGAACAATTCCCCACATGCTTCATGCCTCCATGGGCTTTGCAAATTGGCTGTCGTCGGATCGAACTGCCGCCAGGAGCGCGAGAAGATCATCGGCCCGGTGTTCAGAAGTATGCTCTGCAAGGACGCGCTCGCGCGCATTCGCGCCGATGCGATCGAGCGTCGAATCCGACAACGAAAGCGCTTCGATGGCGTCTTCCGTGGTGCGGGCGACCAGAATATCGCGGCCCGGCGCGAAGAAATCCTCGAGCCCCGACCAACTGTCGGTAAGGATTGCCTTGCCGCAAGCGGCCGCTTCGAAAAGCCGGCCCGAAGGACACCAGCCCATCATCGCCATGGGCTGACGCGTCACGCTCAGCGTCAATCGGCTCGATGCATAGAATGCGGGATGCTCGTCGGGCGGCAGATGGCGCGTGAAGAAGATATTGGCGGTCCATGGAAAGTCGGCGGGTTACTGCGCGCCGCCGATCAGGAAACGAGGCATGGGCAGCCGTCGCGCCGGTTCGATGAAAAGCGCCTCCAGGGCAGCTTGGCGATCAGGCGAATACGTCCCCAGGTAGGAGAGATCGGCACGATAGCGTTCCACCGGTTGCGCGGGCCGATGAAGATGACAGTCGACGTGCCCGTAGAGCGTCGCGACGCGTCGGGCCCCGAGTCTCTCCGAGAGTTCGCGCAGCGCAGCGCCGCCCGTGTAACTGAGCACGAGGTCGAAATCCGCAAGGCCGCGATGGCCGATATAGCTGATGCTTTCGCCCGTACCCAATCGCGCCAGGGTCATCGGCGTATCGAGATCATAGAAGAGGTGCAATGGGCGCGCTGCGGACAACGTTAGCTCGGTCGCATCAATTCCGTCCGGGCAATAAGATGTAACGATTGTCACATCGGCGTCTGCGACTTCCTGGACCGCCTCGGCGGAAACGTCCTCCCAGCTCCGGTAGAGGACCAGCTTCCCTCCCGCTATGTCGTAGCGGTCACGCGTTGCGGCGTAATACGGCACGTCATGCTCGAAGAAGACGATGCGGCAGCCACGCTGCGCCAGGGCCTGGGACAGGCCGCGCCACAGCGTCGCATGTCCGTTTCCCCATGACGAACTGACCGTCAAGCCGAAGATGACGATCTTCATGTCATTGCCGCCCCGCTTCCGGCGTCCCGTTGCCGATGAACCGCAAAGTACGCATGCGTGCTTCGGCGTCGGTGAATTGCTGCGGGGGCGATTTCATGAAATAGCTCGACGGCCCGACCAGGGCGCCGCCGATGCGACGGTCGAGCGCGATCTTCGCGCAACGCACCGCATCGATGACCACGCCCGCGGAATTCGGCGAGTCCCAGACCTCGAGCTTCAGTTCGAGATTGAG
>CAYMNX010000004.1:0-2737 GCA_964391905.1 uncultured Rhizobiaceae bacterium | reverse complement strand
TTTGTTTGGGTGGGTGCGGGGGGGTTGTGCATTAATCGCACACCCCCCCGTCTCCCTCAGGCGGCCCGAGTCGCCTCGCGTCGCTGGCGCGCGCGCTCCCAATCGAACATGTAGTCGCGGGTCAAGGGGACGCTGTCGACGCGCTTGGCGATCTGCATCTGGAAATTGATGTGGCCTTGGCGCCGGAAGGCGATCTCGGAGCCGGCGAGATAGAATTCCCACATGCGGCAAAAGCGCTCGTCATAGATGGCGCGGACGCGATCGCGATTGGCGAGGAAGCGCGCGCGCCACTCTTTCAGCGTCTCGGCATAGTGGAGCCGCAGGACCTCGATATCGGTGATCCAAAGCCCGGTGCGCTCGACGACGGGAACGACCTCGGAGAGCGCCGGCGAGTAGCCGCCGGGGAAGATATATTTGCGAATCCAGGGATTGGTATAGCCCGGTCCGTCAGCGCGGCCGATCGAATGGAGAAGCGCGATGCCGTCCTCGGCCAAGAGATCGCGCACCTTCTCGAAGAAAGCGGGATAATGGATCACGCCGACATGCTCGAACATGCCGACCGAGACGATGCGGTCGAAGGGCCCCGCGATCTCGCGATAGTCCTTGAGCTCGAAGCGGACGCGATCGGCAAGCCCCGCGGCGGCGGCGCGGCGCTCGGCAACGCGCAGCTGCTCGATCGAGAGGGTGACGCCGGTCACCTGAACATCGCATTCCTGGGCGAGATAGATCGCGAGCCCGCCCCAGCCGGAGCCGATATCGAGCACGCGCTGTCCCGGCGCGAGCCTGAGCTTCGATGCGAGGTGACGCTTCTTGTTCGATTGCGCCTCTTCGAGCGTGTCGTCGGGGCCGGCGAAATAGGCGCAGGAATATTGCCGGTCGTTGTCGAGGAAGAGGCTGTAAAGCGTGTCGGAGAGATCGTAATGATGCGCGACATTCTCGCGCGCCTTCTGCAGCGGATTGTATTGCTGAAAGACGCGCAGCCAGCGACCGAAGCGCTCGCTCAACCGCATCAAGATGTGCGGCGGTGCGAGGTTGAGATTGAGGGCGAGAAAGTCCAAGAGGTCGTAAATGCTGCCGTCTTCGACCGTGAGCCGGCCGTCCATGAAGCTCTCACCGAGCTTCAATTTCCCGTTGATCGCAAGCTCGCGTGCGACGGCGCGGTCGTGCAGGCGTATCGTGACCGTGCGCCAAGCCTCGCCGGAAAACACATGGAGCCGGCCAGTGGCATCGTATACGCGCAGCGTCCCACGACGCACCAAGTGGCGCAGCATGGCCGAAAGCAGCATCGGGGACCCTCCGTTTCCCTGTCCTTGATGCCATCTTGCCACTTAACAATAGTGACAGGTCGATGACAAGAGGCGCCTTTGGCGTTTCTCCCATTCACCCCCCGCATCCCTCGGCCATAAAAGTTCGTGCCGCGCAACGCTAGAGCATCTCGAGCGTGGCGGGGCCGCTCGGCGGCGCGAAAGCCGCATCGAGAGCGGCGAACGCCTCGGGCGCGAGCTCCAAATCGAGCGCCGCGCGATTTTCCCGCACATGCTCGAGATCGCTCGCCTTGGGGATTGCCGCAACGCCATCCCGACTCAAGACCCAGGCGAGAGCGAGTTGGGCAGCGCTGCAGCCATGCTCGCGCGCCAGCGTCTGGAGCGTCTTGTTCCGCAGAATACGTCCCTGCTCGATCGGCGAATAGGCCATGATCGGAATACGGCGTTCGCGGCACCACGGCAGCAGTGCCCATTCGATGCCGCGCCGCGACAGGTTGTAGAGGACTTGATTGCTCGCAACGGCGGTACCCTCGAGCTCGGCCATATCGTCCATATCGAAATTGCTGACGCCCCAGTGACGAATCTTGCCCGCCTTCTGGAGTTGCTCGAAGGCCGCGACGGTTTCGCCGACGGGAACGCTGCCGCGCCAATGCAAGAGATAAAGATCGAGATAATCGGTGCCGAGACGTTTGAGGCTCGCCTCGCAAGCCTTCACCGTGCCTTTGCGGCTTGCATTTTGCGGCAGCACCTTGCTGACGATAAAGAGGCCGTCGCGCTTTCTGCCGGCGATCGCCTTGGCCACGATCTCCTCGGCGCCGCCGTTGCCGTACATCTCGGCGGTGTCAATGAGATTGACGCCGAGATCGAGCCCGAGCTTCAGGGCCACAAGCTCGGCCGCGGACTCATGGTGGCTCTCGCCCATCATCCAGGTGCCGAGCCCGAGGACGGGCATTTGGCCGCCGCCGGGAAGAGGAAGAAAACGCATCGCGTGCTCCTTCGATTAAAAGATTTATAGCGACACGGGCCGTTCCCATCTCGAATTTATATGGCGGCGTCGCGACTCTGATCTCGTTCCAAGGAGGCCAGCATGTCCTGCCTTTATGCGAGCGATTATGGCGCGCCCCAACCCGGCTGTGATTCGCTCGCTGGCGAGGGGCGTTTCATCAAGGGTTTCGAGAGCCACCGCGCCGAGCTCGCGCGGGCGCAGAATCTCGGCCAGCTTCAGGCAATGGAGCGCAAATTCGCAAAAGGCGAGGGCGTGACCTGGTGCGACAACGGCTATGGTTGGGTCTATGATGCAAAGGTCGGCGACTTTTTTGGCGCCATCATCGCTTTTGTGATTCTGCCTTGGCTCGTCATGCGGGTGGCACCCGGCTTGGCCGAGCCCCTGCGGCTCGATATCCGGCCGCGCAAAAAGGGAACCTCATCATGATCCGCCCGCTTTTCAAGCTCCCTGAGCACACCTCGATCCG
>CAYMNX010000003.1:0-3317 GCA_964391905.1 uncultured Rhizobiaceae bacterium | reverse complement strand
GGCGAGGAGCGTCTCCTCGAGCGCCTGCTCGGCGGCGTGATCGCCGGCGACGAGATCCTGCAGGCGGCGGCGCAGCCCGCGCGCCCGCGAGCGGCCGCGCTCGTCGGCGCCGATGAACCAGCGCCGCAGCTCCGCGCCCTCGCGGCCCGAGAGCGCGAGCGAGAACGCGTTGTCGGCGGCATCGAAGAGATGATGCCCCTCGTCGAAGACGTAGCGCGTCGGCAGATAGGAATCATCGAGCCCGCCGAGCGCCGCCTGGATCATGACAAGCGCATGATTGGCGACGACGATGCGCGCGCGGCGCGCCCGGCGCACGCTCTTCTCGATGAAGCAGCGATGATAATGTGGACAAGCGGAGTGGATGCATTCGCCGCGGCGGTCGGTCAGCGCGATGGTTTGCCCGCGGCCGACCAGCTCCGGAAGCCAGCCGGGAAAATCGCCGCCGACCATATCGCCGTCGCGCGTCGCGCCGATCCAGCGGGCCAAGAGGCCCAAAGCGATCGCGTCATAAGGACGCATCGGCAGCCCTGCGACGCTTTCCTCGTAATTGAGGAGGCAGAGATAATTCTCGCGCCCCTTCCGCACGACGACGCGGCGGCTCTTCTCGCCGGGATCGGTGTAGAGCCGGTCGAGCTCGCCCGCGATCTGATGCTGGAGATTGCGCGTGAAGGTCGAGATCCAGACGGCGCCCTCGTTCTTCTCGGCCCAGAGGCTGGCGGGCGCGAGATAGCCCAAGGTCTTGCCGACGCCCGTGCCCGCCTCGGCGAGGACGAGATGCGGCGCCTCGGGCTCATCGCAGGGATGGAAAGCGGCGCTGACCGCGGCGGCGTAATCCGATTGCTGCGGGCGCGGCTCGGCGGCGGCGCCCAGGATATCGGCGAGGTGCAGCCGCGCCTCGCTCTCCTCGACCGCGATGTTCCCGGGCGGCGGCTCGGGCGCGTGCTCGGCCCATTCACTGAGACGGCGCCATTGCGCGAGCCCGTCCGGCGTGCGGCTTCCTTCCGGCGGCGGCAGCGCCGCGCGCACCGCCCGCGCCCAGCCCCAGCCGCCCTTTTCCATGGCCGCCGCGATGGCCTCGGCCTCGCCGTCGCGTCGCTGCGCCAATTCATCCAACAGCGCCGCGGCCGCCGCGACCAGCGTCAGCGCCTCGCCCTCCATTCCCGCCGGCAGCGGCAGGCCGAGCGCCGCCGCGAGGCCGCGCGGCGTCGGCAGGCAGAAGCGCGCCGGCCGCACGAAGGCGTAGAGCTCGAGCACGTCGAAAGCCGGGAACGGTGCGACGCCGAGCCGCGCCGCGGTCGCGCGTGCATGGCAGAGAAAAGGCGGCTCGGCTTTGGCGCGCTTGCGCGCCGCGATGAGGGTCAAAGTCTCGATTTCGCCCTCGGGCGTGAGCCAAGCCGCCCCGGCCGGGCCGACGACCAGCGCCGGCGCTGCCGGCAGGACCGTCTTGTCCTGCCCCGATCCCTGACCAAACTCGATGGCGCGCACGATGAATTGTATAGAGGTTTCGTCAGCCCTTGTCGCGGGCGCCGCCCCTGCGCTAGCGTTAGGCGTTATGCCGTCAGCCTTCGATTTTGCCTTGCCGCTGATGCGGCTGCTGCCGCCCGAGGCGGCGCATCGCGCCACGATCAATGTGCTGCGCGCCGGATTTGCACCGAAAGCACGGCCTCCCGATCCGCCGGAACTCGCGGTGAAGCTGTGGCGGCGGAATTTCCCCAATCCCATCGGCCTGGCTGCGGGCTTCGACAAGGATGCCGAAGTCGCCGACGCCATGCTCGCTTTCGGCTTCGGCTTCGTCGAGGCCGGCACGATCACGCCGCAGCCGCAAAAGGGCAATCCGAAGCCGCGGCTCTTCCGGCTGACCGAGGATCGCGCGGTCATCAATCGCCTCGGCTTCAACAGCGCCGGGCTCGAAGCCGCGGCGCGGCGCCTTGCCCTGCGCCGCGACAAGGCCGGCATCGTCGGCGCCAATATCGGCAAGAATCGCGAAACGCGCGACGATATCGGCGACTATGTCGAAGGCGTGCGCCGCCTCGCGCCGCTGGTCGATTATCTGACGGTCAACATCTCGTCGCCGAACACGCCGGGCCTGCGCGACCTGCAACGCAAAAGCATGGTGACGCGGCTCATCGGTCAGCTCTTGGAGGCGCGCGCCAAGGCGATGCCGCGAAACGCCCCGCCCCTCTTGCTGAAGATCGCGCCCGATCTGACGCCGGAAGAGCGCGTCGATTTGGCGGAGGCGGCATTGAGCTCCGGCATCGACGGCTTGATCGTCGGCAACACCACGGTGGCGCGGCCGGCGACCTTGCAAAGTCATTCGGCGCATGAGCCCGGCGGCCTCAGCGGCAAGCCGCTCTTCGCGCCTTCGACCGCGCTGCTCGCCGAGATCTATCGCCTGACCGGCGGCAAGGTGCCGATCATCGGCGTCGGCGGCATCGCTTCGGGCGCCGACGCCTATCAGAAGATCCGCGCCGGCGCGAGTCTCGTGCAGCTCTATACGGCGCTCGTTTTCCAGGGGCCCGGTCTCGTCGAGCGCATCAAGCGCGACCTTGCCGCCCTTTTGGCGCGCGACGGCTTCACCTCGGTCATGGCCGCCGTCGGCGCCGACGCACATTTGCCTTCCACCACGCCACATGGCCTCTGACATCCGTCTGCTCAACGGCATTGGCGAGATCATCGACGCCTATGACGGCGTCGTGCTCGATGTCTGGGGCGTGCTCCATGACGGCCTCAAGCCCTTTCCCGGCGTGCTCGACGCGCTGACGCGGCTCAAAGCGATGGGCAAGCGCAGCGTCGTCCTCTCCAACGCGCCGCGGCGCGCGCAGCCGGTGGCGCAGCGTCTCGCCGAGGTCGGCATTCCGCCGTCGCTCTATGACCACATCCACACCTCGGGTGAGGAGACGTGGCAGCATTTAAAGCGCCGCGACGATCCGTTCTACGCGGGCCTCGGCCGCCTTTGCTATCTGATCGCGCCGCCGCGCGATAATGGCGTGATGGACGGGCTCGATCTCGAGCGGGTCGCGGATATCGACGCAGCGGAATTCGTCTTCAACACCGGTCCCTGGGGCTGGGACGAGGATGTCGCGCGCTATGAGACGATGCTGCAGGGCGCGCGGCGGCGCGATCTGCCGATGGTCTGCGCCAATCCCGATATCGTCGTTCATCACCAGGGCCGGCGCGCGATCTGTGCCGGTGCGATCGCGCAGCGCTATGAGGCGCTGGGCGGACAAGTGCGCTGGCACGGCAAGCCCTTCGCCGCGACCTACGACACCGCTTTGGGCCTGCTCGGCATCGCCGATCGGCGCCGCATCCTCGCGATC
>CAYMNX010000002.1:0-3169 GCA_964391905.1 uncultured Rhizobiaceae bacterium | reverse complement strand
GTCGCCCAGCCGAAGCAGGTGATGTGCTCTTCCGAGACCATCGGATCGCCGAGCTTGTCGTTCTTGTAGTAATACTCGACGATCGAGCGCGGCAGCGGCGTGCCCTCGGCCATGCCCAAACGCTGCGCCAGCGATCCCGCCACGACATTGCGGATCACGACTTCGATCGGAATGATCTCGACCTGGCGAACGAGCTGCTCGCGCATATTGAGGCGGCGCACGAAATGCGTCGGAATGCCGATCTCGGCGAGCCGCGTCATCAGGAATTCGCTGATGCGGTTGTTGATGACGCCCTTGCCGGTGATCGTGCCGCGCTTCTGCGCATTGAAGGCGGTGGCGTCGTCCTTGAAATATTGGACGAGCGTTCCGGGCTCGGGGCCCTCGAACATCACCTTGGCCTTGCCTTCATAGACTTGCTTGCGTCGAGTCATCGCGGGAACTCCCGGCTGCGCGGGTCAGGGACTGTCTATAGCAAGCGCGGCGCGGCGAGGCCAGTAGGCGGGATGCCGCTGCTCAACCAGCGAGCACGTCGCGCCAGGGCGAGGGCGCGGGCTTCCAGCCGGCGAAGCGAAAGCGCGGCTTCAGTTCCGGGCGATTGGCGGACGGCAAGGCCAACAGCGACGATGCGACGGTGGCGAAGCCGTGGCCGGTGTCGAAGCGCATCGCGCCGCGCGGGCCCTCTTCGGTCTCGTAATGCTCATCGGTCAGCAGCGTCTCCCAGCTCTTCCAATCGTCGCGCGACGGCTCGGGCGGCGCGGCGCGCTCGAAGAGCGGGCGATAGCGCCGCATCCGCGGCGTCTCCATGTCGTTGAGATCGCCTGCGGCGATCATCGACAGCCCCGGCTCGAGCGCGATCGCGGTGATCGGCAGGGTCCCGGTCGGATCGGCATGGCGCAGCCAGAAGGCGTCGCGGTTGTCGGCGATCATGAGGTTGAAGGTGCGATAGGCGGCGGGCTCGAGCTTTTCGAGGGCGGCCGCGGCCTCGCGCGCATCGGCATGATCGAGCGCCTCGAGCACGAGCTCGCCGCGCGAGCGCAGGCCGGGCGCGGGGCCGAGCGAGCCATGCCGGTTGAGGATGCCGGCGACGACCCCGAAATCATTGATGCCGAGCCAGGAGCCGCCGGCCAGCACGTCGCGGCCGGCGACGACCTCGGGCCGGTCGGGCCAATGGCGGCCGGGCGCTTCCCACGGCCGATCGACCATCTCGTCGCGATTGGCGGCGATGAGGACCGGCCAGTCATGCCCTGGCCGACGCAGGATGACGAAGGTACACATGGCGCGGGTTATGAGCTAATCATCTGGGGAGAGCAAAGGGGGAATCCATGTCGGGATTCGACGATCGCGAAAAGGGTTACGAGCGCAAATTCGAGCACGACCAGGAATTGGCCTTCCGAGTGAAGGCGCGGCGCAATCATCTCTTGGGGCTATGGGCGGCCGAGAAGCTCGGCGAGAAGGGCGAGGCCGCCGAACGCTACGCCAAGCTCATCGCCGATCCCGCGACCCATATGCATGGCGATGCCGAGATCGTCAAAAGGATCGCCGCTGATTTCAAGGCCAAGGCCGTGCCGGTCGAGGAGACGGTGATCCAGCTCGAGCTCGAGCGCTTCGCCGCCGAGGCGCGCAAGGCCTTGGGCGCGAAATAATCGACGTCGTGCGATTGGCGGTCGCACTTGACCGCCGCGGAGTCGGTTTCCTAGCTTTCCGCGCGATGGTTCCCTTCGGGGATTGAATGGGAACACGGGTGCGGGCGCTTGAAGCGCCCTGAGCCGTGGCTGCCCCCGCAACTGTAAGCGGCGAGCCGAGCGCCTTCATGCCACTGGCGATGAGCTGGGAAGGCGGCGCGAGGCAAGGACCCGCAAGCCAGGAGACCTGCCATCGCCGTGGTCACGCGCGAGCACATTGGGCGGGGTGCACCAGTGGAGACTCGGATCGGGCTTTACGGCCCGGGACGGGACTTTGGTTCGCGGTGACGCGACGTGCACCGCGAGGTTTATCGTGTTCCCGTTGGTCGCCGCGGCTCGATGCCGCTTCCTTGTCATTCTGCTTTTTCTCCCTTGCGTCGATCTTTTCCGCGCCGCCGCCGCTTTGGCCGAAGAAAGCGCAGAAGTGGTGGGCGAGCGCATCGTCGTGACGGCGACGCGGCTGCCGACCCCGGCCGCCGATATCGGCAGCAGCGTGACGGTGATCACCCAAGAAGAAATCGCGGCGCGCCAGCAGCGCACGCTGCCCGATGTGCTGAACGATGTGCCCGGCCTCAACGTCGTGCAAGCGGGCGGTCCAGGCGGTACCACCAGCGTCTTCATGCGCGGCACCAACGCGAACCATACGAAGGTTCTGCTCGACGGCGTCGATATCAGCGATCCGAGCTCCGCCGACGGCTCGTTCGATTTCGCGCATATCCTCGCGGCGGATATCGATCACGTCGAGATCCTGCGCGGGCCGCAGAGCGGCCTTTACGGCTCCGACGCCATCGGCGGCGTGATCAATGACATCACGAAAAAGGGCGAGGGGCCGCCCAAATTCGCGGGCGCGATCGAGGGCGGCTCTTTCGCCACCTTCAATCAGACCGCGGCGGCGCGCGGCAGCATCGATCGCTTCAACTATGCTTTCGATTTCGAGCATTTCCATGCCGGCGCGACGCCGGTGACGCCGCTCGCCTTGTTGCCGCCCGGGCGCGCGCGCAACGATGATTCCTATGGCAACCGGACCTTCGGCACGAAGCTCGGCGCCGATCTGACCGACAATCTCGATGTCGGATTGGTCGCGCGCTACATCGATACCAATCTGCGTGCCACCGGCGATGATCTGAGCACCTTCCCGAGCACGCCGGCCGCAGCGCAGAGCGAGAGCGACACGCAGCAGCTCTTCACCCGCGCGACGGTGCATCAGAAGCTCTTCGATGGCGCCGCCGATCAAACCTTGGGGCTCAACTTCACGAATTTTCGCCGCCAGGACTACAGCCCGGATGCGGCGCCGACCTTCAATCGCGGCCGCCGCCTCAAAATCGATTGGCAAGGCAGCGCCGAGCTGCTGACGGGCGAGACCGCGCTCATCGGCGCCGAGGCGCAGCGCGACGAGATCATTGAAAGCCCGATCAGCGCGCATACCGACAATTACGCGGGCTTTGCCGAGCTCCAATCGAGTATCGGCGATCGCTTCTTCAATGCCG
>CAYMNX010000001.1:0-9782 GCA_964391905.1 uncultured Rhizobiaceae bacterium | reverse complement strand
GAACTCCATATCGAGCAGGGGCCGGTCCTCGAGGCGAGCAACCTGCCGATCGGCTGCGTGACAGCGATCGCCGGTGCGTCGCGTCTCAGCGTTGAGGTCACGGGCCGGGCCGGGCATGCGGGCACCGTGCCGATGACTGCTCGCGCCGATGCGCTGGCGGCAGCGGCCGCATGCATCACCGCCGTTGAGAACCGGTGCGCGCGCGAAGCTGGGCTGGTTGGTACGGTAGGAATGATTTCGGTTTCGCCCGGCGCCATCAACGTCATCCCCGGCGCAGCGCGGTTCACGGTCGACGTGCGTTCGCCGGATGATCGACAGCGTCAAGCCGCCATCGCGAATATCGAGGAAACCTTTGCGGCGATCGCTCAGTCGCGCGACGTCACCATTGCATCGCGCATCATTCATGAATTGCCCAGCGTCGCCTGTGCCGGGTGGCTTCAGGATCAGATCCGCGCCGCCGTCGCGTCCGAAGCGATCGCGCCGCTCGATCTCGCGAGCGGGGCAGGCCATGACGGCATGGCCATGGCCCGGATCGCCGATATCGCGATGATCTTCGTGCGTTGCTCCGGCGGCATCAGTCACCATCCCGCGGAAGCAGTGAGCTTGGACGATATTGCTGCGGGCGCCTGCGTCCTGATGCGCTTCATCGAAAATTTCGAGCCCAGGCACGTGGAATGAGCACCTATCCGCGCGACATGATCGGTTATGGCAAGAATCCGCCGCAGGCAAACTGGCCCGGTGGCGCACGGCTCGCTTTGCAGATCGTACTCAATTACGAGGAAGGCGCGGAGAACGCCGTCATGCATGGCGATCCGGCCTCAGAAACGTTTCTCTCGGATATTGTCGGCGCAGTGCCTTTCGTCGGCAAACGCCACATGAGCATGGAGTGGCTCTACGAATATGGCAGCCGCGCCGGCTTCTGGCGGCTGATGCGTCTCTTCGAGCAGCGCCAGATTCCGATCACCGTCTTTGCCGTGGCGATGGCATTGGAGCGCAATCCCGAAGCTGCATGTGCGATGATCGAGGCGGGACATGAGATCGCCTCGCATGGCTGGCGCTGGATCGATTACAAGGACGTGGACCCCGAGACCGAGCGCGAGCAGTTGCGGCGCGCCGTCGCCAGCATCACGGCGTTGACCGGCCAACGCCCGCTCGGCTGGTATACCGGACGCACCAGCGAGAATACGCGGCGTCTGGTCGCGGAGGAAGGTGGTTTTCTCTACGACGCGGATTCCTATGCCGACGATCTGCCCTATTGGGAGACGATCGACGGCAGGCCGCAGCTCATCGTCCCCTATACGCTCGACGCCAACGATATGCGGTTTGCCACGCCGCAGGGCTTCAATTCCGGCGACCAGTTTTTCGCCTACCTCAAAGACAGTTTCGACGTGCTGTATGCCGAAGGTATGGATCGGCCCAAGATGATGTCGGTTGGTTTGCATTGTCGTTTGGCCGGCCGGCCCGGGCGGTTCGCGGCCGTGGTGCGGTTCCTTGATTACGTCGCTCAACACGACAAGGTTTGGATCTGCCGCCGTGTCGATATTGCCCGACACTGGCATCAGCATCATCCGGCAGTGACGCAGAGATAATTAGGAACGATTATTGTGTATGCGGTTGTGATCGATTTTCTCAGCTTGTGCTTCCGCTGGCTTCACATGATCGCCGGCATGGCGTGGATCGGTGCTTCGTTTTACTTCATCCATCTCGATCTGATGCTAAAACCCGATGCGGCTGCGCCGGAAGGGGCACAGGGCACCGCGTGGGAAGTGCATGGTGGCGGCTTCTATCAAGTCGTCAAATTCATGGTCGCGCCGCCGAAATTGCCGAGCCATCTCGCTTGGTTCAAATGGGAAGCCTATACAACCTGGCTCAGCGGCTTCAGCCTATTGGTGGTCACCTTTTATCTGAATGCCAATCTCTTCCTGATCGACCCGCAAGTGCTCGCTTTATCGCCCGGGATGGCCGTCGCGATCAGTTTGGCAGGCCTCGCAGGTGGTTGGCTCGCTTACGAAGCCCTGTGCCGCTCGCCGCTTGGCAAGAATGAGAATGTGCTCGCGGCGGTCGGTTTCGTCTTCTTAGTCGCGCTGTTCTATGGCTTCAGTCACATCTTCAGCGCCCGCGGTACCTTCATCGAGATGGGTGCGCTCATCGGCACCATCATGGTCGCGAATGTCTTCGTCGTAATCATCCCGAACCAGAAAAAGATGATTGCGGCAATGATCGCGCACCAGCCCGTCGATCCGCGCCACGGTGCTCAAGGTAAACAGCGCTCGGTCCACAACAACTACCTGACCCTGCCGGTGGTCTTTTTGATGATCGGCAATCATTACCCGCTGATGTTCGGCACCGCCTACAGCGTGATCATCTTCGCGATCGTGCTGCTGGTCGGGTTCCTGATCCGTTACTTCTATACCTTCCGCCACGCCGGCAAGCCCAATCCCTGGTGGGTGTGGGGGGTGGTGGCAGCGCTGATGGCAGTGGCGGGGTGGCTATCCTGGACCGGCTCTTTTGCCTATCAGCTGGATGCTGCTGTCGCGCCGTCGCCCCATGCGAGCTTTGCGGATGCACAGGAAATCGTGATCACGCGATGCAGCGTCTGTCATTCGCCGACACCCGTCTGGCCTGGCATCGCCGCCGCGCCCCAAGGCCTTTATCTCGATACGGCTCAGCACATTCGCAGCCATGCGGATTTGATCGAACTTTACGCCGTGACCACGCATGCCATGCCGCCCGCCAATGTTACCGCGCTGAGCGATGATGATCGCCGCAAGCTCGGCATCGGCTTGGCGCAACTGGCGCCGCGCCAATGATCGACCTCGCTGCCCTCAATGCTCTCGACCGCGCCGCTTTCGTCGATCTCACCGCGAATGTCTACGAGCATGCGCGATGGGCGGCGGAAGCCGCGGCGACGAAGCGGCCCTTTGCCAGCTTCGCCGCACTGTGCGAAGCCTTCGCGCAGACGGTTGCGGCGGCGCCGGCAGAGCAACAACACGCGCTGATCCGCGCCCATCCCGAGCTGGCCGATCGTCTGGCGCGTGCCGCGCTCACGGGCGACTCGCGCGGCGAGCAGGAAGGTGTCGGGCTCGACGCGCTGTCCGAGACCGAATTCGCGCAATTCTCCGATCTCAATCGCGCCTATCGCGACACATTCGCCTTTCCGTTCATCATCTGCGTGCGGCGTCACACCAAAGATTCGATCCTTGCGGCATTTCGCACCCGGCTGAAGCACAATCGCGAGGAGGAACAGGCAACGGCACTCGCCGAGATTGACCGGATCGCCGCCCTGCGCCTCGCGTCCATCGTCGATGATCCTGAAACCGCCATGCTGAATGGCATTCTTTCGACGCATGTTCTCGATATTCGGGCGGGCCGTCCCGCGGCGGGTGTTGCGATCGCCCTCTACGAGCTGTGCCAGATGGCGCCGCCGCGTCTCATCGCGCAGCGCGTCACCAATGCCCAAGGCCGCACGGACACGCCCCTAATCGCGGGTCGGCCTTTGCCGCAGGGCCGCTACGAGCTCAGCTTCGCGGTCGGCGACTATTTCGCCGCGCATGGGATGGCCGCGGATGTACCGGCATTCCTCGATCACGTGCCCGTGCGCTTCGCCATCGCCGAGCCACAAGCGCATTACCACATTCCGCTCCTGGTGACGCCCTGGAGCTATTCGACCTATCGCGGCAGCTAGCGCGCGAGGAGCCGATCATGCCTGCCGAATTCGCCGCTCTCGACCCGCCGCCGCGCCTCCTGATGGGGCCGGGGCCGGTCAATTGCGAGCCGCGCGTTCTTCGAGCGATGTCGATGCCGCTGGTGGGCCAGTTCGATCCCGCTTTCACCACCTATATGAACGAGGTGATGGCGCTCTATCGCCGGCTGTTCATGACCGAGAATCGTTGGACGTTTCTGGTCGATGGCACGGCGCGCGCTGGCATCGAAACTATCCTGGTTTCGATGATCGCGCCGGGCGACCGTGTGCTCGTCCCGATTTTCGGCCGCTTCGGTCATCTCCTTGCCGAGATCTGTCGTCGTGCTGGAGCTGTGGTCGAAACCATCGAAACCGAATGGGGTACGGTGTTCGCGCCGGAGCAGATCGAGACAGCGATCCGTCGCGTTCAGCCGCGGCTGGTCGCGATCGTCCATGGCGATACCTCGACCACCATGGCGCAGCCGCTGGAGGAGATCGGCGCGATTTGCGCGCATCACGGTGTGCTTCTCTATGCCGATTGTACTGCGACTCTGGGTGGGATGGAGGTCAACATCGACAGGTGGAAGCTCGATGCCGCTTCCGCGGGGTTGCAGAAATGCCTCTCGGGGCCGCCCGGTGCGGCACCGATCTCTTTCAGCGCGCGCGTCGCCGAACTGGTCACGCATCGCAAGCATGTCGAAGAGGGCGTGCGGCCCGCCGGCTTCGTGCCAGGCAGCGGGCCCGTCATTGCCTCGAATTATTTCGACCTGGCGATGTTGATGGATTATTGGAGCGAGACGCGGCTCAACCACCATACCGAAGCGGCGTCGATGCTTTATGCGGCGCGCGAATGTGCGCGCATTGCTCTCGAAGAAGGTTTGCCAGCGCGGTTCGCCCGGCATGCTCTGGCGAGTCGGGCATTGACCGCCGGCTTATCGGCGATGGGGCTGTCGCTGTTCGGCAATCAGGCTCATAAGATGCCGAATGTCACCGGCGTCGTGATTCCAACAAGGGTCGATGGCGAAACCGTGCGTCGCGCGCTGCTCGAGGATTTCGGCATCGAGATCGGCTCGTCCTTCGGACCGCTGCATGGGCGGATCTGGCGCATCGGCACGATGGGCTATGTCTGCCGCAAGCAGAATGTCTTGCTGTGCCTGAGCGCGCTGGAAGCGGTGCTGCGGCGCGTCGGTTGCGTGGTCAAAAGCGGCGCGGCGATCGATGCGGCGCTAGCAGCCTTCGAAGCGGAAACGCAGGCATAACCGCCATTGTGGTGCGCGAAAGGCAACGGACCGGCCTTAAAATGATGCTTTCTTTGAGACGCACGTAGCACGCAGAGTTGGCTCGATAGATGATTGCCGGCCCGCGAAAAGGAAGGCTTCGATGCTCGCTACCAAGCAAAAGCTGCTACGCAAGTTCTGGTATCCGGTGGTGGCGCTGAAAGCGCTGAAGGACGGGCCGAGTCCCTTTACTCTGCTCGGCGAAGAGATCGTGCTTTGGCTGACCGCGCCAAACACGCCGGTGGCGATGCGCGATCGCTGCTGCCATCGCTCTGCCAAGCTATCGCGTGGCTTTTACGAGCGCGGGCGACTGATCTGCGGTTATCACGGCTGGGAATTCAATAGCGACGGCGTCGTGGCGCGACTGCCGCAGAACAATGCGAGCGAGGATCGGGTAACCCGGATGGGTGTCGATGCCTTTCACTGTGCCGAACGCTATGGCTATGTCTGGGTCGCGCTCGAGGAACCGCTTTATGGCATTCCCGATTTCGAGGAATCAGGCGCGCCGGGTTTCCGCCAAATCGATCAATTCTACGAGGTCTGGACCTGCGCCGGCCTGCGCCTGATGGAAAATAGCTTCGATAACGCTCATTTCAGCTTCGTGCACCGCGCCAGCTTTGGCGATCAAGGCCATCCGCAGCCGCCCAAGCTTGAGATCGAACCTTATGACGACGGGTTTCTGATGACGAGCGACGTGCCGGTGATCAATCCCCCGGTTCAGCAGAAGCTGCTGCGCATCGATTCGGACCGCACGGTGCGCCATATGCGCGCGCGCTGGTATCTGCCCTTCGGCCGCAAGCTGCAGATCACCTATCCGAACGGGCTGGTGCATTCGATCGTCACCTACGCGACGCCGATCGACGATCGCTCGTCGCAGGTAATCCAGTTCTGTTTCCGCAATGACACAGAGGAGCAGGCACCGGCGGAGACCGTCAACGCCTTTGATCGGAAGGTGACCTTGGAAGACAAGTTCATCCTCGAGACGACCGATGGCGATGTGCCGCTTGAGCAGCCTGGCTTCGAATATAATATGGCGTCGGATCGCCCGGGCATTGTGATGCGGCAAATGATACGCGCCCTGTTGGAGCGCCACGGCGAAGCCGAGGCGATCGGAGACAACCGCCTCGCGTTGAAGCCGGTGGCGCCGCGCACGGATATGCGTCAAGGCCGGTTGAATCGCGCTTAACGCGCGCCGATCCCGACACCGATCATCGATGGCGCCTATTCTTTCTGCCTGAATTATGTGCAGCTAGCGCCTGCGACGCAGGCTTTGGCTGCACTGCGCCGCACCGCAAGGGTGATTTGTGCATCGGCGCAATGGCTTCGCTTTGTCTTCGCGCCGTGCATCCGATAGCGGAATTGGTTGGATTATCGGCACGTCACGATGCGCTCTTTTGGGCATCAGGTCGGCGACAAAATTATGCTTTCCAGCATCACCAAACCGCCTTCAGATGGAAATCAAGCGCGGAGCTTTCCGTCGAGGGGATAATGAAAGGCTTCATCAAGACAATTCTTTCGGCAGCACTCCTGCCAATGCTTCTCGGCACTGTCGCCGTATTCAAAGACGCCTGGGCGGAAGACAAGATTACGGTCGTCACGGGTTGGACCGCCGAAGCGGAACACGGCGGCTTTTATCAGGCCCATGCCTTGGGCATATATAAAAAATATGGCCTCGACGTCACGATCCGTCAGGGTGGCCCGCAGGTAAATACCGCGCAGCTTTTGGCGGCCGGTGCGGTCGACTTCCGCATCGGCTCGAACGATAGCGGTGATCTCAACTTCGTGAACACCGGCGCGCCGGATCTTGCAGTCGCCGCTCTCTTCCAAAAAGACCCGACGATCCTGATCGCGCATCCCGATGTCGGCATCAAGACGGTCGCCGACATGAAGGGGCACGCTATTGCCCTCGCCAAGGCCAATCTCGATACGTGGTGGCCGTTGCTGAAGAAGAAATACGGCTTCACCGACGAACAGGTTCGACCCTACACGTTTCAGATCGCGCCGTTCCTGGTCGACAAGAATTTGATTCAGATCGGCTTCGTTACCAGCGAACCGTATGCGATCAAGAAGCAGGCCGGGTTCGACCCCAAAGTCTTTCTGGTTGCAGATGAAGGCTATGATACCTACGCCTCCATCATCGAGACGTCGCAGGCTCTGGTATCGAGCAAGCCCGATCTGGTGCAGCGCTTCGTCGATGCCTCGATCGAAGGCTGGTACAGCTATATCTATGGTGATCCTTCGCCCGGCAATGCCGAAATCCAAGCGGCCGATTCGACCATGAGCTCGGACCAGATTGCATATGCGCGATCGAAGCAGAACGAATACGGCCTCGTCGATACGGGTGACACCAAAAAGCTCGGGAACGGCGCGATGAGCGATGCGCGCTGGAAGTCGCTGTTCGAGAAGCTGGTCAGCTATGGGCTCTATCCCGCGACCATGGATTACAAGAAGGCCTTCACCACGCAGTTCGTGAACAAGGGTGTCGGCCTCGATATGCGGAAGTAGCGTTCCCGTTGCTTGATGCTGTGGTGACGATGGATTTTGCGTCTCCTCCCGGGAAGTCGGCGCCCCGCCTCGTTCTCAATGGGGTGCCGACGGCCGCGGCGAATGTGTCGCCGACGATGACCTTGCTCGATTGGCTGCGCGATCGGAAGGGTCTCTGCGGCACCAAGGAAGGCTGCGCCGAAGGCGATTGCGGTGCCTGCACCGTGGTAATGGAGCGGTTGAATCCGGACGGCACGATCGCGCGCAGTCCGATCAATTCCTGCCTGACCATGCTGGGGCAACTCGACGGCTGCGGAATCCGCACCGTGGAAGGTCTCGCCGCCTCGGACGGAACGCTTCATCCCGTGCAACTCGCCTTTGCGGGCGGCGGCGGCACGCAGTGCGGCTTCTGCACCCCGGGCTTCGTTGTGTCGGCCTATGCTTTCGCGCAAGATGGTGCCGACGACGCGGCTGATATCCATGACGTCATCGCCGGCAATCTCTGTCGCTGTACCGGCTACCGCCCGATCGTCGAGGCTATCGACAGCGTCGCGCCGCTCGAGGATGATCCGGTCGCGCGCCAGGATTCGCGCCTCGCCGCGGCGCTTGCTGCGATCGAGCCTGCGCAAGACGCTGCCTTCGCTCACGACGGGTGCGTCTTTCATGTGCCGCGCTCGCTGTCGGCGGCGGCCGAGCTGCGGGCGAGATATCCTGAAGCGCTTTTGCTCGCAGGAGGCACCGATCTCGGCTTACGGGTGAGCCGCCACCGCCAGAAAATCGACCAAGTCATCGCGCTGGGCGCGGTTCCTGAGCTCGCGATCATCGAGGACCGCGGCGATGTCGTATCACTCGGCGCTGCCGTTACTTATGCGCGCGCCTTCCCGATACTGTTGCGCCATTTTCCGACGCTCAAGGCCTATCTGACGCGGCTTGGCTCACGCCAGATCCGCAGCCTCGGCACGATCGGCGGCAACCTCGGTACCGCGTCGCCGATCGGCGATTCGCTGCCGGTGTTGCTCGCGCTCGATGCGACGCTCCTGCTTTATTCCGCGCGCAATGGCCGGCGCTCGCTGCGGGCGGCGGATTTCTTCCGAGGCTATCGCCAGACAGAGCTCGCGGCAGACGAATTGATTGAGGCGATCCATTTGCCGAAGCTCACGCCGCGAGCGCGGCTCATTGTCGATAAGGTATCCAAGCGCCGCGATCAGGATATTTCGGCTGTCTGTTCCGCCTTCTGGCTTGCGATGGATGCGGGTGTGATTGCCGATGTTCGGCTGGCTTACGGCGGGGTCGCCGCGACACCGAAACGCGCGTACGCCGCCGAAGCGGCGTTGCGTGATCGCTGCCTCGACGAGGGGACGATCGTGTCGGCCGTGGCGGCGCTGCGTGAAGATATCGCACCGCTCGGCGATTGGCGCGGCAGTGCCGAATATCGCATGACGGTTGCCGGCAATCTGCTCCGTCGTCTGCAACTGCGCGTGACGGCTGCGGTCGTTCCGTTAGAGCTCGACGCGCTGTGTCCGTAGTCACCGAGCCCCGCGGCAAGTTCACCAGCGGCGTCAACACGTCGCAATTGCATGACAGCGCGATGCGTCATGTCTCCGGGCGCGCGATCTATATCGACGATCTGCCGCAGCCGCCGAACTTGCTTCATGCGGCGTTCGTTTTGAGCAAGATCGCGCACGCGCGCATCTGCTCGATCGATCCGGCGGCGGCGCTGGCGATGCCGGGAGTGGTCGCAGCCGTGACCGCGCAGGACATCACCGGTGAGAACGACATCGCACCGATTGCCGCCGGCGAGCCGCTGTTCCCCGAAACCTTGATCGAGCATTTCGGCCAGCCTCTGGCCGTTGTCGCGGCGACCTCGCTGGACGCGGCGCGTGCGGCGGCGGCCAAGGTCGTCGTCGATGCCGAGCCGTTACGCCCGCTCATTACCATCGATGAGGCGATCGACGCACGATCCTTTCTGGTGCCGCCGTTGCGGATGGAAGCCGGCACACCTGACGCAGCGATGGCCAGGGCGCCGCATCGAGTGAAAAGTCGAGTACGGGTCGGCGGTCAGGAGCACTTTTATCTCGAAAGCCAGATCGCGCTCGCCGTGCCGGGCGAAGACGGCGACATCATCATCTATTCTTCGACTCAACATCCCAGCGAGGTGCAGCATATCTGCGCCCGTGTCCTCGGCGTCCCTTATAACAAGGTGACGACCGTTGTCCGCCGTCTCGGCGGGGGTTTTGGCGGCAAGGAAAGTAATGCGTCGGGCGTGGCCGCTGCTGCTGCGCTCCTGGCGCGCAAGCTCAACCGGCCGGTGAAGCTTCGCCTGCCGCGCGAAGCGGATA